>JAGVMY010000028.1 GCA_020053565.1 Thermodesulfovibrionales bacterium | reverse complement strand
TCTTCAGTCACATGGGCACCTCCTCCTCCTTTACCGCCGGTTGAAGCTTCAACAAGTGGTTTTGGGGCCTGCCTGTTCATAGAATCCACAAGTTCCCAGGCGTGCCGGTAAGACATTTCCATCGATTTTGCCGCTTTTGTGATGGAACCGTATTCCTGGATTCGTTCGAGTAACACAATTCTCCCATATCCCAGGAAAGTCCCTTCTGCACCGTCAATCCAGATGCGACCACGAAAACCAGATGGAGATACCTTCCTCTTGCGCAGATGCGTACTCTTTTTATGCATAGCGTAATATACAACAGGGAATAACGAAAGATCAAGCATCAAAGATGAGTCATTTAAGAGAGACATATATCCAAGAATATTCTTGCTATTTATTCCAAAGTATCATGTCAAAGTATATCACTTGATCTCATTCAGGGTAATCCCTTGACTAAAGCTGATGTATTCATTACTCTAACGTAACAAATTTTTTATACTATCAGGAACAGTGTACACTGATTAGTTCTCTATGCCTATACTGAGGAGGTACTATGCGTTTCTCAACAATGTTTATACCCACTGTACGTGAGACACCTTCTGAGGCTGAGGCAATAAGCCATAAATTGATGCTGCGGGCAGGATATGTGAGGCAGCTTGCAGCAGGTCTTTATATTTATCTCCCCCTTGGTCTCAGAGTTATAGAAAAGATAAATAGAATCCTCCGTGAAGAGATGAATGCCATAGGAGCTCAGGAAATCACCATGCCTGTGCTTCATCCTGCAGAGGTGTGGCAGGAGACAGGAAGATGGGATGCTATCGGCGATGAGATGTTCAGACTGAAAGACCGAACAGGTCGGGACATGTGTTTGGGTATGACACATGAGGAAATAATAACATGGCTTGCATCAAGGGAAATACGTTCTTATCGCGATTTACCACAAATATGGTACCAGATTCAGACAAAGCTAAGAGACGAGGCAAGACCAAAAAGCGGTGTGCTCAGGACAAGAGAATTTTTGATGAAAGACAGCTACAGTTTTGATATTGACGAAGATGGGCTTGAAAAAAGCTATCAGCTCCATGCAGATGCCTACCATAAAATATTCTCAAGATGTGGTCTTAAGTTCTATATGGTTGAGTCAGACCCTGGTATGATGGGCGGCGCAACAGCACATGAATTCATGGCACCAAGCCCTGCAGGAGAGGACGAGGTTGCACTGTGTGATTCCTGTAGATATGCTGCAAATGTCGAACTCGCCCGTTCCACCCCTAAAGCATCAGAAGAAAGAAACTGGGCATTCGAAGAAGTGTCTACACCTGAGAAACGAACGGTTCAGGAAGTATCCAGCTTTCTTAACCTCAAGCCTGAATATTTCATAAAGAGCATACTTGTTCTAAGCAATAGTGGCCCTGTGCTCGCACTCGTGAGAGGAGACCAGGAATTGCATGAGAAAAAGCTCTCCAAAATTATTGGTGAACACAGACCTGCACATAAAGATGAAGTAAAAGAAATTCTTGGAGTAGAGGCTGGTTTCATCGGACCCATGAATCACAAAATAAGAATAATTGCTGACCCCTGCCTTAAGCAGGGTGTTTATGTAAGTGGCGCGAATAAACCACATTATCATGCAAAAGGGATAACGCCCAGTAAAGATTTTGATGCTGAATGGCATGACATACATGTGGCGAAGGCAGACGATTTTTGCCCGAAATGCAATGCACCTCTGAGAATTGAACATACAATCGAGGCAGGAAATATTTTCAAACTTGGCACAAAATATTCTGTGCCTCTTAAGGCATCATATCTCGATGAAAACGGACAGGAAAAATCGATAATCATGGGAAGTTACGGCATCGGCCCTGCACGGATTGCAGCTGCAGCAATTGAACAGAACCATGACAAAGATGGAATAATCTGGCCCAAGAGTATTGCACCTTTTGATGTCGAGATTTTACCTTTAAATATGAACGATAAAAATACAGTTAATGTTGCTGAGAAACTCTATCAGGATTTGATAAAAAAAGACATTGAAGTTTTGATGGACGATCGTGATGAAAGGGCCGGCGTCAAGTTTAAGGATGCTGATCTAATAGGCATCCCCACCCACATTGTCCTTGGCGAGAAGAACCTCAAAGAAGGTCTTATCGAAATAAAGGACAGAAAGACAAAAGAAGCAGAAAAAGTAGCCATTGAGGAAGTGGTAGGGAGGGTGAAGGATAGGATAAAAAACTGACTGCCCAAAGACCCCGGATTCAACTCCTGACGATATCTTGATAATTACTTATTGAAGATGCAATAAAAAAGGGCGCGGTGTACTGCTCGCCCTTTATCTCAGAGTATTCCTCCTTTAATAGCAAACCTCATTGCAAATTGATAAAAGGTGCATCTTTACAAGAAACACATACATTATGGGATCAAGTCTCAAAATATTTTTTTTCAATCCCTCTTCTTCTGCCTTTTTTGCCCAGTTTATTGTAGCATAGTGAACACTCATACTTTACAGCCATATCCTGATACATATATACTGATAATGATAGTGCC
>JAGVMY010000060.1 GCA_020053565.1 Thermodesulfovibrionales bacterium | reverse complement strand
TGCAGCAAAAGAAGCCAAGGCAACAGTAGTAGATATCTCCTTCCATGAGTTTAATCCATTTGGTATTAGCGGAATGATAGTCATAGCAGAATCCCATCTTTCGATTCATACATGGCCCGAGTATGGTTATGCAGCGGTTGATATTTTTACTTGTGGGGATGTGATAAAGCCAGAGGTTGCAGCGTCATATCTCATTAAGGCATTTGAGTGCAAAAATCCTTCGATTGTTGAAATGAAAAGGGGGATACTCTCTCACAAAAACAAGAAATTCCCTCATAAGGTTATCTCAGCTTCTCACCATCCTGTTGGAGATTCTGAAATTTATCACATAATTACAAAGTAGAATCAACAGGAGTTCTACGAATCTTCTCTATTTGCGAGGACCGCAAGACCTGGCAGTTCTTTTCCCTCGAGCAGCTGAAGTGAGGCACCTCCACCTGTTGATATAAATGAGATTGCATCAGATACCCCTGCCCTGTGCACAGCAAAGTCTGTATCACCACCACCAACTATAGTAAGTGCGTAAGCATCTGCAACGGCATGAGCAATCGCAAATGTCCCTCTTGAAAAGGCATCTATTTCAAATACACCCATTGGCCCATTCCAGAGCACAGTCTTTGCATCATGGAGTGCTTCTGAAAAGAGTTTGACAGAGGCAGGGCCAATGTCAAGAGCCCTCCATCCCTTTGGTATCTCGAGTGTGGGTATAATCTTTGTTTCTGCTGCAGGCTCAATGCTCTGAGCAATGACACAGTCTACAGGAAGATAAAACTTTATACCAACCCCTTTGAGCTTTCTCCTTATCCGCTGTGCTGTCTCGAGCATATCTTCTTCAACAAGGGAATTCCCTACCTCATAGCCCATTGCTTTTATAAATGTATATGCTATACCACCGCCGATTATTACTTTGTCGACCTTGTCAACGAGGTTTTCAAGCACATTTATCTTTCCGGAAACCTTTGCTCCGCCAAGGATAGCAACAAAAGGCCTCACCGGATTTTCTACTAGTCCTCTAAGATATTGTATTTCCTTCTTTAACAGAAACCCGGCTGCAGAGGGGAGGAACTTAGGAACCCCGACAATAGATGCGTGTTCTCTGTGAGCGGTGCCAAAGGCATCATTCACATAGACATCTGCGAGCCTTACTAAGGCACGTGCAAACTCCTCGTCATTATTTTCTTCGCCGGGATGATATCTGAGGTTTTCGAGGAGAAGCACATCACCTTCCTTCATCTTTGAGACAAGACTTTCCACTTGACTGCCAATACAATCAGGAGAAAAGATGACTTCTTTGTTAAGAAGTCTTTGAAGCCTTTTTGCAACAGGGGCAAGGCTGAGCCTCGGGTCAGCCTTGCCTTTTGGTCTTCCAAGATGTGATGAGAGGATAACCTTTGCTCCCTCATCAATCGCATAATTTATTGTGGGAAGTGTGGAGCGGATTCTCCTGTCATCGGTAATTCTTAGATTATCATCGAGAGGCACATTAAAATCAGCCCTGATAAAAACCCGTTTCCCTTTAATAGTAAGGTCTTCTATAGAATTCTTTTTAAATATATCTTTAATTGGGACTGACAGGCTATTCTTTCTTATCATAGAGAGCTCCGCTTGATAATGTAGAGGATAAGGTCTCTGAGCCGTGAGCTATACCCTATCTCATTGTCATACCACGCGAGAACCTTCACCATCTTTCCCTCGAGCACCATGGTTTGCGATGAATCCACTATAGCTGAATGTGCGTTGCCATTAAAATCACATGACACGAGAGGCTCTTCCAAGTACTGAAGGATTCCTTTCATGGGTCCCTCAGATGACCTTTTAAATGCAGCATTCATTTCTTCTACTGAAGCATCCCTTTCCATCTCAGCCACAAGGTCTACAAGAGATACATTCGGTGTAGGAACTCTTATGGAAAGGCCGTTAAGTTTACCCTTCAGTTCTGGTAACACAAGTCCCACAGCCTTTGCTGCACCAGTTGTCGTGGGAATCATGTTCAGGGCTGCTGCCCTTGCCCTCCGCAGGTCTTTATGGGGGAGGTCGAGTATCCTCTGGTCGTTTGTATAGGAGTGTATTGTGGTCATTAAGCCTCTTATTATTCCGAATTCGTTGTGTATGACTTTTGCGACAGGTGAAAGACAGTTCGTTGTACATGATGCATTTGATATCACCTTATGGGTGACAGGGTCTAACATTTCCTCATTTACGCCCATGCATACAGTGATATCAGGTTCCTTTGCAGGAGCTGAGATGATTACCCACTTTGCCCCGGCATTTAAATGTTTTGCAGCAGACGGCCTATCTGTGAATCTTCCGGTAGACTCAACGACAATGTCTACACCGAGGTCTTTCCATGGCAGTTTTTCAGGCTCTGTGGCAGCAAGAATTTTGATCTCTTTCCCGTCAATAATTATACTTCCGTCACCAGCCCTTACCTCAGCATCAAATATGCCATGCACAGAGTCGTATTTGAGGAGATGGGCAAGGGTCTTGGCATCAGTAAGATCATTAAGCGCAATGATGTCAAATTCACTATATCCCTTACTTACCCTGAAAAGACTCCTTCCTATTCTTCCAAAACCATTAATGGCAACACGCACTGACATACAAACCTCCTCTTACAAAATGTTTACGTTACAGTCATCGCTCAAAAATGAAGACTGACAACGATTAACTGTTTAAAAACCTATTTATCACAATTTTATCACAATTCCTGTTAAGAGTTTTGGAAAAAAATACGTTGACTTTGGCGGCATTCTTACCGAGGACAGGGCAGCCCGTTCAACATCCTCGACTTTTGTAGGATTAATAAAAAAAGCTGCACGAAACTGTCCTTTTCTCACTTTATCAACTGCCTTGTGTACATCCATCTCGTATCCTATATCATTGACGTGGAGTATTTTTTTCAGTACGAGATCATGCAGGATAAACACATCTATCTGTCTCAAGTCAGAATTAAGTTCTGAAAAGGTGCCATGTTTATATTTGAGAAGGTACCAGACGTTATCCCCATTCTGAAAGAAGCCAAAGACACGATTTCTCCCTGATATTTTCTTTGCAATCTCGAAATCTGTCTGAACCGGTTCGATCTCAAAAAACTCGGAAAGTCGTGCATTTGTATCATCTGGAATTTCTTTCACGAGCCTGTGTGTGGGGAGTATCGTGAGCCCCTCATCTCCTATATTCGCAAGAAACATAAGGACATAATTAAAGGGCTCATTGCCGGTGGAAGATGGTCTCTTTTCTTTCATTTCCTTCTGAAACTCAAAGGCTGTTTCATATCTATGGTGTCCATCTGCAATAAAAATGGGTTTACTGTCAAGTTCCTTTGTGATGATCTCACTATCCTTTTTTTCGTCAATCTGCCACAGCCTGTGAAGAGCTCCCCCGGTGTCATGCGCCTCGATATATGGCTTTGCCAAGGCAATTCTTGAAAGCAGAGACAATACATCTTTCTCAGAACTCTTATAAAGGGAGAATATCGGACTTGTGTTTGCCTCACATGATCTTAGAAGGTTCAGTCGGTCTGTTTTTGGTTTAGAATAGGTGCACTCATGGGGATAAATAGTGCCTTTACCCAATTCCTCTATTTTTACAAGCCCAAGGAAACCCAGGAGCCTTTTTACTTCTCCATTTATTCTATAGGACATTTCATATGCATAGAATGAGGGTTTTTCGCTCCTGATAAGTATTCCCTCCTTTATCCATGCCTCTAAATATTTCTTGGACCTTGTGTGCTTATTATCTGTTTCATCATCTCCAGGTTGTTCTTTGCCAAAGTCAATCCTTACAATGTTAAAAGGGCTTTTTCTATATAACTCTTCCTGGTGTTCAGGCGTGATGATATCGTAAGGAGGAGCCAACACATCCCCGATAGATACCTTTGATACGTTGTAAAGGATTCCTTTGAAAGGAATTATTTCAGCCATTTATTTTTTAAAAGTCCTGTAGAAGAGAATGAAATATCTTTTCAATAAAATATCTTATCATGGTATAAATAGTAAATTCAAACGACTTGAGCAACGTGAAGCTTGACTTTATTTTCAATAAAAATTTATAATCTTCTTTACCTAAAGGACGAGTATGGGAACATATACTACATTCCATCCACATAACATAAAGCGGAAAAGGGTTCATGGCTTTCTTGAGAGGATGAGCTCCTCAGGTGGGCGTAAAGTTCTCAAGAGGAGAAGGAACAGAGGGCGAAAAAAGTTAACTGTGTAGAGCGTAAAAAATTTTTACGCACGTTAACAAGACGACAAGAATTTGACGTGGTCTTTAAAGAAGGAAGCACCTTCTCTTCAAAGAATCTTATTATGTACGCACGGCCCAATGAGCTCAAATGTAATCGTTTTGGCCTTTCTGTGAGTAAAAAGGTTGGAATAGCGGTGACGCGAAACAGGCTAAAACGTCTTCTAAGAGAAGCGATGAGGAAGCTCTTACATGACTTTCCTTTGAGTTATGATTTAGTTATTGTTGCAAGAAAGACCTCTGTAGAGGGTAGTTTGGATGAGTTCTTGCAAGATATTAAACGATTTCTGTCGAGGCTTATTTATGAAAAAAATTCTGATAGTGTTCATAAAGCTGTATAAGTATCTTATATCTTCTGTACTTCCCACGAGTTGCAGGTTTACCCCTACCTGCTCTGAATATTCAATTGAGGCAATACATAAGTATGGGAGCATTAAAGGGGTTTATTTTTCGTTAAGGAGGATATTGAGGTGTCATCCCTTTCATCCCGGCGGGTATGACCCTGTAAAGTAAGAATGGATAAAAGAACTGTTCTTGCCATAATGCTTATATTTTTAGTTCTTTTCATTTATCAGTACTTCTTTTTCAAGCCTGAGCCCCAGCAGGTTCAGAAACAGGCAAAGGTAGAGGAGAAGAAAGAAGAGCCTAAACCGTCAACACCAATAAAGCCTTCTGTAACTAAGCCTATACCGTCTGAAGAAAAAGAGATTAAGGTCGATACTGAACTCTATTCTGCTGTCTTTTCTACAAGAGGCGGAACCTTAAAATACTATGAACTTAAAAGCTATAAGGATAAAAATGGGAAGAACGTGGTACTCCTTAAAGAGCCAGGCATAGAACCTCCTCTCGCGATTGGTTCAAAAGAGGACTTTGACCTCTCGGACGTTAACTTCCATATTTCTGCCTCTGGCGGAGGTAAAGACATTAAACTCAATAAGAATGTAAACTCAGGCTCACTTATATTTGAATATGCAGGTTCAGGAGTCTCTGTGAAAAGGACATATACATTCCAAAATGACACTTACGCAATTGATATAAAAGATGAGGTCTCAGGGCTTTCTGACTACTGGATAACTGTTGGGACTGATTTCGGTATATATGATAAACAGGACACATCAATGCATATTGGGCCTGTACTCCTTAAAGAGAGTGATAGAATCGAATTTGATACAAAGAAGCTGAGTGAAGCCAAGAGTTATAAGGAAGGCCTGAAGTGGATAGCTCAGGAAGATAAGTATTTCTTAGCCGCCCTTGTGCCTCGTTCTGGTGTGGAAGAGGCAAAGGTCTGGAAACAGACAGAAGCGCCTGTTATTGCGTTCAAGTGCAAATCTGGTACAAACAGCTTTTTCCTGTTTGCCGGACCAAAAGAATATGACAGGTTGAAGGCACTGAAGGTAGGTCTCGAGCATATCATCGATTTCGGGTTTTTCTCGATAATCGCAATTCCTTTTTTCTGGGTACTGAAGCTCTTTTATAAAGTTTTAGGAAACTATGGATGGGCAATAGTCCTGCTTACTCTCATTGTAAGAATACCATTTATCCCGCTCGTGAACAAAAGTCAGAAATCAATGAAAAAGATGCAAGAGATACAACCAAAGATAGCAGAGCTTAAAGAAAAATATAAGAAAGACCCGCAGAAGATGCAGGCTGAGACTATGGCGATGTATAAAAAACACAAGGTAAATCCTCTGGGAGGCTGTCTCCCGATGCTCCTTCAGCTTCCTGTATTTTTTGCACTTTATAATATACTACTTATAGCGATAGAACTGAGGTTTGCACCATTTATTCTCTGGATAACAGACCTTTCAGCGCCTGATACCCTTTTAGGGCATATTCCCGAGGCGATTCCTTTAATTGGTGGGTATGCGATAGGTCCATTGCCTCTCCTCATGGGCGTCACTATGGTAATCCAGCAGAAGATGACCCCAACATCAATGGATCCGACCCAGAACAAGATAATGATGCTTATGCCGATTGTATTCACTTTTATTTTCCTTAATTTTCCATCAGGCCTTGTCCTTTACTGGCTCATGAATAATGTCTTCAGTATTGCCCAGCAGTTCTATGCAAACAGAAAACTGGCAAAAGAAGCAAAAGAAGCAGCGTAAAACTCCCTGTATTTAAGCCTTTTGATTTTATCTGCGTTATACTATTAACTATGTTTACCGATGACACCATAGCTGCAATATCCACTCCCCTCGGTGAAGGGGGAATAGGTATTGTGAGACTGAGCGGGAAGGACTCGATAAAAATAGCAGAAAGAATCTTTATGTCTAAAAATAAATCCATCAAGGATTCTCAATCGTACAGAGTACTCTACGGCTATATAAAAGACCCATCAACTGGCAATAAGATTGATGAAGTGCTTGTCACCATTATGCGCGCTCCGCACTCTTATACAAGAGAAGATGTCGTAGAGATAAACTGTCATGGAGGGATGGTTACCCTGAGAAAGACCCTTGAGCTTGTACTGAAGCAGGGTGCGAGACTTGCAGACCCTGGAGAGTTTACCAAAAGGGCATTTTTAAATGGGAGGATAGACCTCATTCAGGCAGAGGCAGTACTTGATCTCATAAGGTCTAAAACCGATGAAAGCAGAAAAATCGCAATTGAACAGCTCCAAGGCGGCCTTTCTGAGAAAGTAACGATACTGAGGGACAGATTGACAGAACTCTGTGCGCATGTAGAGGCATATATAGATTTTCCTGAAGATGAAATAGAGACGGCGTCAAAACAGGAGATGTTAGATTCAATGAAAGAGATTGAAAGAGAGCTCAAGAAACTTCTTACTACTTATGATGAGGCAAGATTCTTCAGAGAAGGACTTTCAACAGCAATTGTGGGGAGACCAAATGTGGGGAAGTCATCTCTCCTCAATGCACTTCTTCAAAAAGACAGGGCAATAGTGACAGAAATTCCAGGTACCACAAGGGATGTGATCGAAGAGTACCTGAATATAAATGGTCTTCCTCTGAGGATTATGGACACAGCAGGGATAAGGGCAGTACAGGATATCGCTGAGAAGGAAGGTGTGAGAAGGAGTCTTCAGAGTATTGAGAATGCTGACCTTGTGATTCCCATTTTTGACAGCAGTGAACCTCTCAAGGATGAGGATTTTAAGGTTATGGAGAAGATAAAGGGCAAAAATGTAATTGTTGTCATGAATAAGTGTGACCTGCCTGCAGTAGTTGACAAGGTTGAACTAAACTCTTGTCTTGCGCCAAACAATACAAATATCATGAGTATTTCTGCGACCAGAGGTGATGGCCTTGAAGAGCTTAAAGAAAGGATTTTCAACACATGCCTTAAAGACTGGAAAGAAGAAAGGGAAGGGGTTGTGGTTACAAATCTCAGGCATAAGATTTCGATAGAGAATGCGAAGGTGTCGCTTGAGAGGGCTATAACTGCACTCATAGAGAATCAACCCCTCGAGATTTTTG
>JAGVMY010000030.1 GCA_020053565.1 Thermodesulfovibrionales bacterium | reverse complement strand
TTCCATCACCGTTTAAAAGAATATTCTGTGAGAATAAGTATCATATTGAAAAAGTGAGTTTTGGAAATATTTTTAAAGAACACTTTCAGACGATATGGAACAATAAACAATATGTTAAATTCAGAGACTGCTTTATTCTCAGGAAAAAGAGGTTTATAGAAATGTATTCTCCTTTTCAAGACAGCGAAAGCCTTAAAAAATTTATGACAGCTCCTCTACCAGAACCTCCTGAGCACTGTAAGACATGTCATAAAATACTTGGGGTTTAAACAGAAAGTCATTGCGAGCGGAGCGAAGCAATCCTTGTGAGATTCCTCGCTTCACTCGGAATGACCCTTCGGGTCAGATTGCTTCGTCGTCCCGTCCACCTGAGGCGGGTCGGGACTCCTCGCAATGACAAGAAAAAACAATGAGATTTAAACAGTTGTTCTTCTTCCAGTGGGCATCTTCGACCTTATAATTGCCTTTATAACCTCCATCGAGATAAATACAATAATACCAAAGCCAAAGATTATCCCAAGGTCAGTTGCCGACGGTTTTATTATTCCAAATGCTTCGCGAACAGATGGAAGCTGGATCAATACGGCAATTAGTGCCAACTCCCATGCAAGAGCTATAAGGAGCCATTTATGGGGGGGTGCCTTAAAGATGCTGTATCGCATTGAACGGAAGTTAAGAGCAATGATGAGCTCTATAATTATAAACAGGAAGAACATCTCTGTTCTTGCATGAGTTATATCAGTAAGTTCATGGAAAAAGAGAAAGAAGAAGAAAGGAATTTCAATCAGTATTGCCATTATAATAAATGCCCTCACGTCCCAAGAAAAGACACTTTCTTTAGGATCTCTCGGTGCTCGCTGCATGATATCAGGATCAGGCGGCGCTACTCCCAGGGCTAAGGCTGGAAGCCCATCAGTTGCTAAGTTTATATATAATATAGCTGCTGGTAAGAGAGGTAAATATTCAGGACCTAAAATCAAGACTACTCCTCCAATAACAGCAACTTCTGTGATATTACACCTGAGGAGATAGGTGAGATATTTCTTTATATTGTCGTATATCCATCTGCCACGCTCAATGGCCTTTACGATAGTCGCAAAGTTATCATCACTGAGAACCATGTCTGCGGCCTCTTTCGTCACCTCTGTGCCTGTAATACCCATCGCAATTCCAATATCGGCATGTTTGAGTGCTGGTGCGTCATTAACACCATCACCGGTCATCGCCACAACTTCACCCCTCTTCTTCCATGCCTTGACTATCTTCAACTTATCCATCGGTGAAACCCTGGCATAGACAGTAACCTTATCAACAATCTTCTCGAATTCCTCATCAGACATTTTCTCTAACTCTTCACCGGTTAACACCATATCGCCCTCTTGATAGATACCTATCTCTTTTGCTACAGCTACTGCTGTTAACTTGTGGTCTCCAGTAATCATGACAGGCTTGATATGTACCTGTTTGCAGACCTTTGTAGCCTCTATCGCCTCTTCCCTCGGCGGATCCATCATCCCGGAAAGACCGATGAAAACCATATTACATTCAACACATTCTTCTGTACATGCGAGTGTATCTGGGACCTCCCTGTAAGCCAGCCCAAGAACTCTCAGAGCACCTTGCGCCATCTCTTCATTTGCTTTTAGAATTTTAGCTCTGTCGTCTTCCGTCAGAGGTCTTGTATCTTTTCCGTCTGAGATGGAGGTACATCTCTCTAACACTAACTCTGGAGCACCTTTCATAAATGCGATTTGCTTGCTATCCTCCATCTGATGAACAGTAGTCATCCTTTTTCTTTCAGAACTGAACGGTATCTCCTCAATCCTCGGATTTTCAAGCCTCATCTCAGCCTGGTGGATGCCTACTTTTGCTGCTGCTACAACAAGGGCACCTTCTGTCGTATCACCCTTAATAAACCACTTACCGTCTTTTTCCTCCATGACCGCATCACTGCATAAAAGACCTCCCTGAAGAAGTAAGCGTAAAGATTGATTGCTCTGTACATTGATATTAGAGCCTTTGAACTCACCTTCTGGTGTGTATCCCACACCAGTGACTTCTATAAAACTACCCCCTGTGAATATCTTCCTTACGGTCATCTCTCCCTTTGTGAGGGTACCTGTCTTATCCGAACATATCACCGTAGTGCATCCAAGTGTCTCAACAGCAGGCATCTTTCGTACAAGGGCATTTCTCTTCGCCATCTGATGCATACCTATTGCAAGGGCACCTGTGACAATAGCTGCTAATGCCTCAGGGACTGCTGCAACGGCGAGGGCTACTGCGAACATCACCAGGGTTATTATGAACTCCAGATCAATCTTGCCGCCTAAAGCCTCCCTCACTATGCTAATCCCTGCAACAAGGAAACAGATGCCGAAAGCAATTATGCCGAGCCACTTACCTATCTCTTCGGTCCTTTTTTCTAAAGGGGTTTTTTCGGTTTTGACTGCAGTTACCTCCTCAGCAATTTTGCCAAACTCTGTATTCATACCTGTTGATATAACTGCTGCCTTGCCCCTACCGTATGTCACTGTTGTGCCTGTTAGCACCATATTTTTTCTGTCAGCTATAGGTGCTTTTTCAGGTAATATCTTTAAATCTTTACCTACAGGAATTGACTCTCCTGTCAAGGGTGCTTCATCACATTTAAGAGAATGCAGCTCAATTAATCTGGCATCTGCAGGTATCTTATCTCCTGCTTCGAGGAGTAATATATCCCCTGGTACGAGCTCTTTAGAGGGAATCTCCTCTTCTTTTCCATCTCTCAATACTGTTATGGTAGGGGAAAGCATCTTCTTTAATGCTTCAAGCGCCTTTTCTGATCGATATTCCTGGATAAAACCGAGAACCGCACAGAAGACGACAATGACCGCAATGATGGCAGCATCCACAATTTCCCCAATGAGGGCTGAGAGCGCTATGGCAATAAGAAGGATGATGATGAGGATGTTTTTAAACTGATTTATGAAGAGAGTGGCGGGTGAAATCCTTTCTTCCTTTTTGAGTTCATTGTAGCCGTACTTTTCAAGGCGACTTTTAATCTCATCAGAAATCAGACCACTGTGAGGATCGGTATCAAGTTCTTTTAAAACCTGCGCTACCTCGATCGAATGCCAGACTGCCTTTGCCATATAAACCTCCTCTTTAGGTTAATTTATAATTCCCCGATTCAATATTTTCTTTAATCCTGGTCAGCCACACTCTAATGTTTGATTTAAGGTTTTCCTTGATATCCTCTTACATAATTTTCTATAGAAATCACCGTGTCTTTTACAAAAAAAATATAAAGGCACATACCGATAAAAAGAAGATTTCTTATAACTGCCTTTATGTCTGCTGAATCAGGAATCTTCAGAATATCTGCGAGCAAGCCGAAACAGCCGCAATCTATGTCTATATCCCTGATGATAACTGATAAAATTGCCAGAGTGAAGACTGCATTCAAAAAGGCAAGCATCAAGGAACTCGTCCTGTATAATATGCCCAATAGTATAAAAAGCCCAAGAATAAATTCCAGCCATGGAAGATACACTGCTAAAAATCTAATAATCACTTCAGGAAATAACTGGAACTCTCTCAGC
>JAGVMY010000031.1 GCA_020053565.1 Thermodesulfovibrionales bacterium | reverse complement strand
GCGTTGAGTGTGAAATCGGGATAGTATTCTCTTTGAGCCATTTTGACCTTTGCCTCTGCCGAGACAATCATCTTCTCTTTAGATTTTATTTCAGGTGAATTTTCATAAGCAATTCTTAGAAGATCATCGATACTCTGATTCAATAAAGTATTGACAGGGGCAGAAGGTCTGCCAAGGAGAGCATTCACATTTCTGCCTAAGGTTGTATTAAGCATAGCTTCAATTGATTGTATTTTCTGTTTTTGCATCTCTTCTTTCTCAAGGAGCATGTATTTTTCCGTCTGGGCCATTATCACTTCTTGCTGGGCTCCCATTCCTGCTGAGTAGCGAGCGAGAGCTGCATCTTCGATCCTTGAAAAGAAAGCGGTTTTATCTCTAAGAAGCTCTATATTTTTGTAAGCAAGAAACAGGTCATGGTAAAGCTCTTTAACCTTTGCTACTGTTTTTAGTCTCATAGCCTTAAGGAATGCCTCCAAGCTTTCTGCATCACTGGCAGCCATCTCCCCTTTTAACGAGAGTTTACCCGGGAAAGGAAACATCTGAGAGGCAGAGAACATCCATTGTGCATCTGAAAACTTGCCATAGGTATATCTTTTGAATCCTTCGTTCTGATAGCCGAACATGAACATTGGGTCAGGGAGGCTTGTAACTTGTGGTATCCTGTATTTTGATGCAGCAGCCCTGAATTCAGCGGCACGTATCTCAGGATTATTTTTTAATGCTTCGTCTATTAAATCCTGAAGATTCAACTCTTCTGCGAAAACAGAGGGTGTAAACAGTAAATAGTAAGCAGTAAAGAAGAAAAATACAGAGCACAGAACAAAAAATGTAATACGCAACCCTTTACTCATTACGGGTTTTCTACTTTGCATCCACTGTAAATTTCATTGTAGAAGTCTTAGCAGCACGTGTTATTTTTACCGCAATATTCCAGGAGCCAGACATAGAAAGGTTCATCTTTGCCCTATACTCATTCCCTTTTAATTCGGTATCTGTTTTATAGTTCATTGCAGGCATACCAGGCATCGCAGGCATTGAATATTCAACAACCACCTTTGCATCTGTCACATATTTCCTCGATGTATCTTTGATCTCAATGGTAATGGTATTGTCACCAACAACAGGTGGATTTTTGTCAATTCTCACCATCACATCATATTCACCTGCTTTTTTATTTACCTCATAATCTTTTGCGTAGGCAATACCTGAAATAAAGAGCATTGCCACTGCCACAACTGCGCACAGTTTTTTCATAATCTTACCCTCCTTTTTACTCATTATAAGAAAATAGAGTGAAATTGTATATAGCTCTCTATGATTATATTATCACTTCTTTCTGAAGTTTTTAGAATATAGAGCAAGCAACATAGATGCCAGAGTATAACTTATTGAATATATTAAGAATTTATAGACATGCTGAGAATTTTATCAGGTAATTTGTCTTTCAATAGGGCATATTGCCAAAAACTATTAAGATGAATATTTTTGAAGAATTTGCTAAGATTTAATGGTTCGATACAATACAAAGTAACCACATAAGAGGAGGCAACCATGGTATCACTGGCGATACTTGTTATCATTGGAATCTTTTTGGTTTTTATCTTTGCAGTCATTGCAATTTATAATAAACTTATTCGATTAAGAAATACGGTCAAGTCTTCATGGTCGGATATTGATGTACAACTGAAAAAGAGATATGATCTGGTACCAAATCTTGTTGAGACTGTTAAAGGATATGCTGCACATGAAAAGCATGTTTTTGAAAAGGTCACTGAGGCAAGGTCAAAGGCAATACATGCATCATCTCCTGCTGAGAAAGCGAAGGCTGAGAATATGTTGACAGATACATTAAAGAGTCTTTTTGCTGTTGCAGAGGCATATCCTGAGCTGAAGGCCAATACGAACTTTCTTCAACTCCAGTCTCAGTTAAAGGAACTGGAAGACAATATAGAATATGCAAGAAGATATTACAACGCTGTTGTCCGTGACTATAACATCATGATAGAATCAATTCCATCAAATGTAGTTGCATCTACTTTCAGGTTTGAAAAAGAAGAATTCTTTGAACTGGAGGCACCAGAGGTCGAAAGAAAGCCTGTAAAGGTGAGTTTTTCATAGAAATGCTTTAAATAATTCCAGGAAAATAGATGTCAGAAATCTTTTTCAAAAACCTTTGGGCAACTTTCAGAACAACTATTATCACATTTTTCCTGCTCACTTTCTGTGCCTTACCAGTTTTTCCAGCCGAGAAGGACATTAAGGAACAACTACTCTCTGAAGGTGGATATCAAAAAATTGATGATATACTCCAGAAAAGACAGGTTTTTACCGGCTCTCAGGACTTTACCATTAACAAATTCCATTCTGATATAACAATCAATGAAGATTCATCTTTTACTGTTAAAGAAGCCATACATGTTGAGTTCCACCGCCAAAGGCATTTGAGGGGATTTACCAGGAACCACCTCAATGGTATGTATCACCTGGAAGATTCAGAACTTTCAGCCCGTATAGTTTCTCTCATTCTTTAAGTTCGGTAACCTCAAGTCTTTCCTCTGCAATGTTTTCATCACCAAGGGGAAGTGGAATTGGTGGAGGGAGTAGTTTTGGTGGAAGTGGCTCTTCCGGTGGTAGTGTTGGAGGCGGTGGCGGTAGGAGCTGGTAACAACATTTTTTATGGAGTGTTCATAATATGAAGGCAAAAATACTTCTCGTAGAGGATCACAAAACCCAGGCAGAACGTGCTCTGGAATTTTTAGAAAAAGAAGGTTACGAGGTTATATTGGTTGAAAATGCTAAGGCTGCAATTAAAGAGGCAAAATCCCAGCCTTTCGATGTCATATTACTTGATCTTGTTCTTCCGGATATGAGTGGAAACGAAGTATGCCGCTGGCTAAAACTCGATTCTCATACAAAAGGAATACCAATTGTGATGCTTACATCAAAAGATTCCATACCAGATAAAGTTGCTGGTTTAGAAGCAGGAGCTGATGACTGTCTTCCAAAACCTTACAATGAGCTCGAACTCAATGCACGGATTTATGCATGTTTAAGGACAAAAGCACTGCAGGATGAGTTAAAGGAAAAGAATCGCCAGTTGGAAGAACTATTAGTAAAAGTTGAATTACTGTCAATTACAGACCCGCTGACAGAGATTTATAATAGAAGGCATTTTGAGACCATCATGAAAAAAGAGTTCGCAAGAGTAATAAGATACAATATCCCTCTTACCTGCCTGATAATAGACGTGGATTATTTTAAAAGAATCAATGATACATATGGTCATCAAACAGGTGATTCTGTGCTTAAAGAAATAGCCCAGATAATTTCAGATAATTTAAGAAAAGAGATCGATACGGTGGCACGATGGGGTGGTGAAGAATTCATTGTTTTACTCCCGGAAACTAAAAAAGAACACGCTTTAAACCCTGCGTCACGGATACTTAAAATAATTTCAGAACATAAATTTTCAGATATAGCTTCTGATGAACGGATAACTGTCAGTATTGGAATCGCAAGTGCGCCTGATCCTTTTATAGATAATAGCGAAAAATTTACCCGGGCAGCAGATAATGCCTTATATGAAGCAACGGAGAAAGGTCGTAACAGGATTGAGATAGCTTAAAAATTGATAATCAGGTGTTGCATAAAAAAGATACGGTCTCCTCTAAACTCTTCATGTCTTCCACATTAAGAACTTTTACGCCTGGTTCTATCCTTTTTATTAATCCTGATAGAACCTTCCCAGGCCCTACCTCTATAAAGATGTCAATACCTGAATCTGCTATATTCCTTATAGAATCTTCCCATAAAAGGGGACTGCTAAGCTGGTGGACAAGGGATTTCTTTATACTCTCGACGTCATTAAGAAACATGGCGTCTGCATTATTTACAATGGGAACCTTGGGATTTTGAAATTTTATCTTATCGAGTAATTCTGCAAGTCTTCGGGAGGCATCAGCCATCAACGTGCAATGAGATGGAACACTGACCGCAATTGGCATTGCCCTTTTAGCCCCTGCTTCCTTCGCACGTTTCATAGCCTCTTCAACAGCTTCTTTTTCACCTGAAATCACAATTTGACCCGGGCAATTGTAGTTAGCAGGTGACGCATAACCTGACTCTAACGAAAGGCATATCTCGTCAACTTTATTTCTTTCTAATCCGAGTATAGCAGCCATAAGACCTTTCCCTTCATGAACAGCCTCCTGCATAAACTGCCCGCGTTTCTCAGTGAGTTTCACCGCATCTTTAAATGACAAGACATCTGCTACAACAAGGGCTGAATATTCACCGAGGCTATGCCCTGCTACAACTGATGGGTTTATACCCTTTGACGACAACACCCTATAGATAGCAATGCTCACTGTCAGGATACATGGTTGTGTCCTGACAGTTTTATTCAATTCTTCATCAGGGCCATTAAAAGACAAATGAGAAACATTATAGCCAAGGGCGTCTGAGGCCTCATCAAATGTCTTCCTCGCCTCGTCAAAATGTTTATATATTTCCTTTCCCATTCCCACATACTGAGAACCCTGCCCAGGAAAAACAAATGCTATATTAGATTTTTCTATTTTCACCGATTCCTCGATTCACCCATTTGCCGTTTTACCGATTTCCCTCATCTCCTTAATCTTCTTTATAAGCAATGGTATTATCTCGTAAAGGTCCCCGACTATTCCAAACGTAGCGACATTAAATATTGGCGCTTCAGGGTTTTTGTTAATGGCGATGATAATATCTGATGACTGCATTCCCACAAGATGCTGCACAGCACCAGAAATTCCGCATGCAAAATATATTTTGGGGCATACAGTTTTACCCGTCTGACCAACCTGATGGCTATACGAAATCCACCCTTCATCAACAGCAGCCCTTGAGGAGCCAACAGCACCACCGATAAGTCCTGCCAATTCCTCAAGAAGCTTGAAACCCTGAGGATTTCCAAGACCTCTGCCACCTGATATAATAATATCTGCTTCCTGTAAATTGACAAATATATCCGAGATTTCCTTTACTGTTTCTAAAACCATTGTTCGTGAAGATATGCCAGCTGCCTTTACTGGTATAATCTCACCTTCTCTATTTTCGTTATATTGTCCACGCTTCATCACCCTTGGTCTTACCGTTGCCATTTGCGGTCTATTATTCGGACAGAGGATAGTAGCCATAATATTGCCACCGAATGCAGGCCGTATCTGAAGAAGGTTTCGGGTCTCTTTATCGATTTCGAGCGACGTACAATCAGCAGTCAGTCCTGTGACCAGTTTTGCTGCAACCCTCGGTATGAATGATCGACCTATGGCTGTAGCACCTGCGAGAACTATCTCTGGATGGTATTCCTTAATGAGCGAAGAGAGCAGTTCAGAGTATGGCTCGTCATTGAAGGTTTCAAAGATAGGGTTGTTCGAGAGGTATACCTTATCAGCACCCCATCGAATCAGTTCTTGCGCTCCAGATTCAGGTGCACCAAAAAGTACTGCTGAAAGCTCTGTATTGAGGTCATGAGCAAGCTTCCTGCCTACACCCAGGAGTTCAAATGCAACGGATGCAATGTTACCCTCCCTCTGCTCTGCAAATACCCATACTCCTTTATACTCTTGAGCATCTATCTTTGCAGTTTCTTCTTTCTCTGTCTCGATAATCGCATCTTCAGGACATGCACTTAAGCATGCCATACAGATCTGGCAGTTTTCATTGATAAATGCCTTGCCTTCTCTTATTTCAATCGCATCAAATGGACATGATGTCAGACATTCTTCACAGCCTGTACACTGATCTCTATTGATTATGACAGACATTTAAGTCTCCTCAGTTCCTGAATAAGAGCTTCAACCTGTTCTTCTGGTGTGCCATTGAGCATCTTCCTGTCAGTTTTGGCTTGAGGTGCAAAGATATTCTTTACCTGTGTTGGTGAACCTTTTAACCCTATTTTATCTTCATCTGCTCCGATATCTGATGATGTCCACTTTTTTATCACTGCCTTCTTAGCAGCCATCTTACTTTTTAATGATGGTAACCTTGGTTCGTTTATCTCCTTTACAACAGTCAACAGCACCGGAAATGTTGATTCAATAATATCATACCCGCTGTCCATCATCCTCTGTACTCTCAGAAAATCTGCTTTAATGTCCTCTACCTTTTTTACATAGGCAACATGAGGGATGTTCAGGAACTCTGCCATTTCAGGGCCGACCTGAGCAGTGTCTCCGTCTATTGCCTGTTTACCACAGATTATGATGTCTGCACCTATTTTCTTCACAGCTTTTGATAGCGTGTATGATGTTGCCCACGTGTCAGAGCCTGCAAAAGCCCTGTCAGTAAGAAGCACTGCATCATCAGCACCCATAGACAAGGCATCGCGCAAGGCAGTCTCTGCCTGTGGAGGACCCATCGTGATTACAGTAACTTTACCGCCAATTTTTTCTCTTATCTGGAGTCCTGCCTCTATTGCATGCATGTCAAAAGGGTTTATAATGCTCGGTACACCTTCCCTGATCAGTGTATTGGTCTCAGGATTAATCTTCACCTCAGCAGTGTCAGGAACCTGTTTTATACATACAACTATGTTCAAATTACCTAAACCTCCTGGAATGAGAGAAATATGGATTTAAATGATTGTTTTAAGATTAATATTGGAAGATAGTATACGATTTTAATTTAATTGATGTAAAGAATACTATCTGCTCTCCCACACTCCAAGAAGCTCATCCATCATTACACTAATTATAACCTGTCCTGTAGTCAGCATCTTTTTTAGGATTTATATGATAAATAAAGATTTCACATAGAAAGTGGTATTTGGGTTAACTCCCTGCCCTCACTGATTTCTCACAGGAACAAACACCTCAAGTATCCTAATCATTCTGTTGAGTGTAAACGGTAAAGATTACAAAGCAGAAACGCAAACTATCGTCAATTATAAGAAAAAGACCTGGACCTATCAAACGCTACACAGATCCTAATTCAACAAGAGTTATCGTAGTTCATTGAAACTATAAAGGGAATAACGATGAGCAAGTCGCTTGTTGCATAACAACTGTTTTCAAAAAAAGACAAAATGTTATAGACTATAGCTGCTAATTTGTTGACGGGGACTTTAAATGGTATTAATTAAGTGAGCATGTTTTTCTCAAGAAATCTCATTAAACGACTGATTCATGCTAAGCAGATATTTTTACACGGTCAGAGTCATGCCCTGCGTTCCGGTGAAATTGAAAGACTTTTTTCAATTCTATCCATTGATTAATCTATAGAGAATTTCTTGAATACCATTATCAGCGAATATAACGCTTTCCTCAGGAATCCATATAATGCTACGTTTAAAGACATATTTGATGCTGCCAAGAACAAGATAAAAGGCGACCGGGGTCAGGTCTATTTTCTTAGCATAAATGAAAAGTCAAAATAAGAACCATATAAACACTTCCCGTTTTATTAGTAGGTAACATAATTCCCGGAGAGACACACTATTACGAATGGAAATCTTTGGAGTCAATCCCATTTTTAGTTGAAATTCTACAGCGGCCCCTATGCTGCATCAGGCAGCCACTGCCTCCTTTCCTTTCATCTTATTTATGTCTCTCT
>JAGVMY010000132.1 GCA_020053565.1 Thermodesulfovibrionales bacterium | reverse complement strand
TTTTCACAATGAAGATAAATAGGCAAAAGAGATATTTTTCCCCATTTACTTCAGAAACTATGCAGGAACAGAATATTAAAGCACTGCTTTTTTGAATTCTTCTATACCGATGCGCTGGATGAATCGCGGAATTCTCTCTTTTGGCTTAGCATTCTTTGAATAATAAACAAGACACTTTTTTATTAAATCAAGTGCATCTTCTTCTGAAAGATCTTCGGCAATTACATCTCCGATGCGGGGTCTTCCTCCGGAATTGCCTCCAACTACTACTGTCCAGCCATCAGGGGTTGCAAATGCACCTATGTCTCTTACGTAACTTTCCCCACAGTTCAGCTTGCACCCGGAAATACCGAATTTTGTCTTTGCGGGGATAAAGTCTCTTTTGCCCACATACATTTTTTCAATCTTTGCAGCAAGACCGAGTGAATCCCTCTGGCCAAATTTACAGGTTTCAGTACCCGGACATGCCTGTACATAATGGACGCATAATCCTTCTGCAGGACCAACTTCCATTTCAAGGTCGTTCCAGGCATTGTCTATATCCTGAGGCTTTATTCCTACAAGTGCAATACGCTGTCCCGAGGTGATCTTAATTATACGAACCTTATACTTGCGTGCAACCTTTGCCAGATTCTCAAGAATTTCAGGGGTCAAAATTCCCATTGGAATCCTTGGCACAATCGCATATGTCTTCTTATCCCTCTGGAGAATAGCTCCTTTAGGATATTCGCTCATAACAGTATTCCTCCTCTTATTGTTTCTTCTGCATTTGCTTAATTGTCAGGGTTTTGCACCTTCTTCAATCGAGAGAAGTTCTATATCAAAAATTAAGGTTGCATTTGGTCCGATAGTACGTCCAGCACCTCGCTCGCCATAGGCAAGAGTAGGGGGGATAAACAATTGCCACTTTGAACCAGTTTTCATCAGTTGCAATGCTTCTTTCCAACCAGCAATGACACCATTAACCGGAAAGGTTACTGGTTGTCCGCGGCGGTAAGAACTGTCAAATTCCGTTCCATCAATCAATGTGCCACGGTAATGTACAATGACCTTATCGGTTAACGTTGGTATTGTTCCGGAACCTTCATTGATCACCTTGTACTGTAAACCACTTGAAAGGGTTATGACACCTTCCTTTTTCTTATTTTCAGCAAGAAAAAGATCTCCTTCCTTCTTGTTTTTCTCACCGATTATTTTAGCGAGCTCAGCCTGTTTGGTCATCATTTCCTGCTGAAAAGCCTTCATGGTCTCATTCATTTCCTGTTCAGTCATTAAGGCCTTTTCGCCAGAAAGTGCATCTTTGATTCCCTGCACAAGAGCGTCTGTATTAATATCCATTGATTGTTTTTTAAAGTTATTACCGATATTCGTTCCGATGCTGTAACTCACCTTATCCTTCTGATCTTTCAGCATAAGCTTTTCCTCTGCACTGACCTGGCTTACGAATAAGACAAGACTTAAAGCTATTATTACTCGTAGTTTCATATAATCTCCTTTTCTTTAGATTTTTTGTGCGACAAGATGACGCCTATTACACTTTCTCCTGCTTTTACTTTATCACCTAAATTAACCTTAATAGTAGTATCCTTTGGCAGATAGACATCGAGCCTTGAACCAAACTTTATCATTCCATATCTCTCGCCCATTTTAAGAAAATCGCCTTCAGATACCCTGCAGACTGCCCTTCTTGCAATGAATCCTGCAACCTGGCGGACAAGGACTTTGCCATATTTTCCATCGAGCACCATAACAATGTTCTCATTTTTCATTGAAGCATCATCTTTATACGCAGCCATGAATAGGCCTGGAGAATGTTTTATAACGCTTATATTTCCATCGCACGGTGTACGGTTGACATGTACATCGAGTGGAGACATAAATATGCTTATTTCCTTTGTATCAGCCTTCAGATGATCCTGTTCAAATGTATCTCTTATGAGTATTACCTTCCCATCGGCAGGAGATACAAAGATACCATTGCCTTCTAAAAGTTTTCTCTCAGGGTCTCTAAAGAAAAAGGCCATAAAGACTGTCAGCGCAAAGAGAAAACAGGAAAAGAACAGCAGGAGATAGAAGGTAAAATCATAACTCCCTGATGCCCAGTTCCTGATGAAAAATAGTGAAACGAAAACTGTTATAAAAAGGGATCCAAGAATAAAAGGGTATCCCTCAGGAGCGAATTTCATCACGCCTTTGATTTATCGACGAGTTTCCCCTTCTTAAGCCAGGGCATCATTGCCCTGAGCCGAGCGCCCACTTCCTCTATCGGGTGTTCCTCACCCTTCCTTGTCAGCGCATTAAATACAGGTTTGTTCGCCCTGCACTCAAGAATCCATTCCCTTGCAAACTGACCGGATTGTACCTCTTCCAGAATCTTCTTCATCTCTTTCTTTGTCTCTTCAGTGATTATCCTCGGTCCTCTTGTAAGGTCTCCATACTGGGCAGTATTGCTTATAGAATATCTCATAGTGGAAATTCCACCCTCATAGACGAGATCGACAATCAGTTTTACCTCATGGAGGCACTCAAAATATGCCATTTCTGGTGAATAACCAGCCTCAACAAGTGTCTCATAGCCTGCAAGTATAAGTGATGTAAGACCTCCGCAAAGTACAACCTGTTCACCAAATAAGTCTGTCTCAGTCTCTTCCCTGAAGTGCGTTTCTATAACACCTGCTCTTGCCCCACCAATTGCAGATGCATAGGCAAGGGCAATTTTTTTCGTATTCTTTGAAGGATCCTGATGTATCGCTATCAGACAGGGCACACCACTTCCTTTTAAATATTCAGACCTGACAAGGTGGCCTGGCCCCTTTGGTGCGACCATGAAGACATTCACATCTGCTGGAGGTACAATCTGGCCAAAGTGGATATTGAAGCCATGGGCAAATCCCAGATATGCACCTTTTTTGATGTGAGGAGCTATCTCTGTTCTGTATATATCCGCCATATACTCATCTGGTACAAGCATCATGATGACATCTGCCTTTTTTGCTGCCTCTGAAGCTGTCATGACCTTAAAACCTGCTTTTACGGCCTTTTCCCAGTTTGCCCCTTTGGTCTCACCGACGATAACATCCAGTCCGCTCTCTTTAAGATTATTTGTGTGGGCATGACCCTGGCTTCCGTATCCGATGACAGCAATCTTTTTCCCCTTGAGGATTTTTTTATCTGCATCTTTATCGTAGTAAATCTTGACCATCTGTCCCTCCTGAAATAGTGTTGAATTAAAAATACGTGGTATTATAGTACATAGTCGTGATTTTTTCTATTTTCTCTCATCGTATAACTTGAAACCTGCCTGGTATTAATGTACTTTTTTCACTGCCTTGTAGATGATGATATAGCTGATGATACTTGAAAGGAAGCCAATCAGTAATGTGCCAAAAATAAAGGGCATCAGAAACGGAGTAAATTCATTAAGGAATTTGCTGAAAGTAATAGTTGACCAGTCTATCTTTGGAATTATCTGTTGTAATCCAAGGCACTGTACGCCTACCCATGTGCTAAAGGTATAAATCGGTACAATAGTCCACGGATTTGTAACATACACTCCGGCGATGATTGCAAACGTGTTGAGTCTAAAAAGCCACGCAACGATCACTCCGAGAATGGTGTGTATACCTAAAAACGGAGACATTCCTATGAAGACACCTGCAGAAAAAGACAGTGCTATTCTGTGTGGTGTCTCTTTTATTCTTAGAATTTCTCTGAGTCTATCTCTGAATGCCAAAGTGTTGATAACCTTCTGCTGAGAATGCTTTTTTTCTGCCAGAACTATCTATTATTACCCTTTCTGATTCTGTAATCTCTCCAATATGTAGTGCCTTAACCTTTTTATTGGCAGGTGCAGTGAACAGTAGCTCATAATCTTCTCCACCTGATAAAGCTAATTTTATTGGAGAAATTCCAAGATATGAAGCAGCTTTTTTGAGTTCATAAGATACAGGAATTTTTTCAATATATATTCTTGCTCCGACTTTGCTTTCGTCACAAAGTCTTGACAAATCAATAAGGAGCCCATCACTTATATCAATTATAGCTGTTGCATACCTGACAAATTCCTTCGGGTCTCTTGCCTCAGGTATGAGATGCCTTCTCAGTAACGGCTCAACCACTTTCCAGGGTAACCCTTCTTTTAAAAGCTTTGGGCATAGAGCAAAGAGCAAAGAGTTTTTATTTTTAGCTCTTAGCTCTTTGCACCTTGCTCTTTGCATAGCATTTAAATTCTCAAAAGGTACAGGTTTTTTTATCTTTTCCTTCAACAACATTAGACCACAGGCTGAATCCCCGAGAGGCCCTGTTACATAGATTTTATCTCCCACTCTTGCACCAGAGCGTTGAATATGCCTTTTTGTATATCCGATGAGTGTTGCTGACAGACTCATGAGACTTTTTGAAGATGAAAGATCTCCACCGATAAGGGATATGCCATATAATTTTATTGCCCTTTGAACTCCGTCAAAGAATTTATCAATAAATGATTTTTCTGTATAGTTATTCATAGCAAGACTCAGTAAAAGGTAGCTGGGCTTTCCCCCCATAGCATAGATGTCACTTACATTCACAGATACCAGTTTGAAACCGAGCTGAAAGGGAGTTGTAAAACTGAGGTCAAAGTGAATCCCCTCGACCATCATGTCGGTAGTCACGAGGAGGTTTGTATCTCCTTGTTTTAATACAGCGGCGTCGTCGCCTATACCGACAATAATAGTGCGTGATTGTTTTTCAAACCTCTTCCTTATTTGCTCTAAAAGGGATAGCTCCCCGATTTGAGAAAGCCTCATATTATTGAACAGACTTTTGTCTTTTCTGATTGGTGACTGATCGGGAATTTTGTCTCTGGACTTTTTTCAAAGCAACGTTGAGTACATCATCCATTGTTTCAGCGAATATAAATTCCATATCTTTCTTAACATATTTAGGAATATCTTCAAGGTCTTTTTTGTTCCTCTTCGGGATAATGACCTTTTTGATTCCCATCCTCTTTGCAGCAAGTGTTTTTTCTTTTAGCCCTCCTATTGGAAGCACTCTGCCTCTCAACGTCACCTCTCCTGTCATTGCAATATTCTTATTCACAGGCTTTCCTGTAAAAGCAGATGCAATCGAGGTAGCCATTGTAATACCTGCTGAGGGTCCGTCTTTTGGTATTGCGCCTGCAGGAACATGGATATGGATATCCGTTTTAGAATATATTTCGTCATTTATGCCGAGTTTTTTTGACCTTGAACGTACATAACTCAACGCAGCCTGTGCAGATTCCTTCATGATATCTCCAAGCTGCCCTGTTAAGGTAAGATGTCCTTTACCCTTCATCGTCGTTGCCTCTACATAGATGATGTCTCCGCCAGACTCTGTCCATGCGAGGCCTGTTGCAACACCAATCTCATCTTTATCCATCTCTTCTTCAGGTAAGAATTTCGGCACTCCGAGGTATCTATGAAGGTTTTTTGCTTTTATTACAAATGTCTTCTCTTTACCCTCAACTATCTTTTTTGCAACTTTTCTGCAGAGGTGTGCAATCTCTCTCTCAAGGTTTCTTACCCCTGCCTCTCTTGTATATTGTGAAATGATATTAAGAAGCCCTGGATCAGTGATTTTTAGTATCTTGCTATTGATACCGTGCTCTTCTAACTGTTTTGGAATAAGGTAGTTCTTTGCAATGCCGAGCTTTTCCTCTTTTGTATAGCCGGAAAGATATATTATCTCCATTCTGTCTCTGAGAGGGTTGGGTATTGTGTCTACAAGGTTACCAGTGGTAATAAACATGACCTTTGAAAGGTCAAAGGGAACTGCAAGATAATGATCTACAAAGGAGTTATTCTGTTCCGGGTCAAGAACTTCGAGTAGGGCAGAAGAGGGATCTCCCCTGAAGTCCATACC
Organism: Thermodesulfovibrionales bacterium; assembly: GCA_020053565.1. Lineage (GTDB taxonomy): Bacteria > Nitrospirota > Thermodesulfovibrionia > Thermodesulfovibrionales > SM23-35 > VGWZ01. Next base: position 2,090 of record JAGVMY010000132.1, on the reverse strand, counting down.
TATTTTGTCAATTTCATCAAGCATAAATACAGGGTTGTTTGTACCTGATGTTTTTATTCCCTGTACTATCCTTCCGGGAAGGGCACCAACATATGTCCTTCTATGACCCCTGATCTCTGCTTCGTCTCTCGTACCTCCCAGAGACATACGGACAAATTCTCTCCCAAGAGCCTTTGCAATAGACCTTCCGAGAGAAGTCTTTCCTACGCCCGGGGGACCAATAAAACATAAGATAGGACCCTTCATCTTTTCCTTTAACTTTCTTACGCTAAGGTATTCTAAAATACGCTCTTTTACCTTCTCCAGATCATAGTGATCATCATTTAAAACCTTCTCCGCAGCTTTTATATCGAGGTTGTCTGTGGTGCTCTTTGACCAGGGAAGCTCAACGAGCCAGTCAAGATATGTTCTCACAGTGGCGGATTCTGCACTGTCCGGGTGCATCTTTTCGAGTCGTCTGAGCTGTTTCTCAGCTTCTTTCAATACTTTTTCAGGCATCTTCGCATCTTCTATTTTTTTACTGAATTCTTTAATTTCTTCAGCCCTTTCGTCAATTGTGCCAAGTTCTTTCTGAATTGCTTTAAGCTGTTCTCTCAAAAAATATTCACGTTGTGTCTTATCAATTTCTCCTCTTGCCTCAGACTGAATCTTCTGTTGGACTATCAGAAGCTCTATTTCTCTTCCTAATATCTCACTCACACGTTTCAACCTCATAATAGGGTCAATTGTCTCAAGCACTTCCTGGGCATGTTCTGTTTTTAATCCAAGATTTGATACAATAAGGTCCGCAAGTCTTCCAGGATCATCAATATTATCTACAGTTCCCATTATGTCAGGAAGTATCGTCTTTCCGAGAGAGACAGCTCTGTCTAACTGTTCTTTTATTGTCCTTATCTGTGCTTCATCTTCTATGGTAAATGTCTCAAGTTTCTTATCAACTATCTTTTCTATATTAGACAAAAAGAAAGGCTCTGTCTGGGAGTAATTCAATGCGCGTGCTTTACTCAGACCCTGCACTAGTATCTTCACCCTTCCGTCAGGAAGCTTGAGCGTCCTCATTATAATCGCTACTGTGCCTACTGAATAGAGTTCGTCGGGTGTTGGATTTTCAATGTTTAAATCCTTTTGTGAGAGGAGAAGTACCAGCCTGTTTGAATTGAGGGAATGATCTATAGCTTTTATTGACATTTCCCTTCCGACAAAAAGAGGAAGTATCATGTAAGGGAAAACAACAATATCCCTCACAGGAAGTACTGGTATGTTATCAGGTATCTCTATCTCTTTGTTACTTTTCTGTTCTGTTTCTTCCACGTTGACTCCTTAACATATTTCTATGCATTAATTTTTAACTTTTCCACGACTTCAATAAGATACTCTTTAAATTCTTCGGAAACGTGCGGATTTTTTAAGGCAAGGTTAACCGTTGCCTTAAGGTAACCAACCTTATCACCTGCATCATATCTGGTTCCTTTGAATAGATATCCGTATAGAGGGCGTTTTTTCAATAAACTGCAAAGAGCATCTGTAAGTTGTATCTCCCCACCTCTGCCCGGGCCGATACCTTCGAGTATGTCGAAGATATCAGGTGTGAGAATATACCTGCCGATTATTGCCATGTCAGATGGTGCATCTGATGATTTAGGTTTTTCTACAAGGTTGTTAATCTTATACACACCATCTCTTTCTCTTATCCCGTCAATTACTCCGTATTTATGAATCTCTGACATGGGGACTTGCTGAAGGGCAAGCACAGGAGCGTTCAGCTCTCTATGGATTTTAATCATATCCTTAAGTAAGGTATCAACAGGGTCAATAATATCGTCACTCAGGAGAACGGCAAAAGGTTCATCTTTTACAAAGGGTTTCGCACAATAAATTGCGTGACCAAGCCCAAGGGCTGCCCTCTGCCTGATATAGGCAAAGTTTATATGGTTTAATCGTCTGATCTCTTCGAGAAGTCTCTTCTTCCCGGCCTTTTTCAGGCTTTCTTCAAGTTCGAATGCAGAATCAAAGTGATCTTCTATGGCGCGTTTGTATTTTCCCGTAATAATGATAAACTCCTCTATTCCACATGCAGTTGCTTCTTCAAT
>JAGVMY010000032.1 GCA_020053565.1 Thermodesulfovibrionales bacterium | reverse complement strand
GAAAATAACAAAAGTTTCAAAAAAATACTACAAAAATACTACAAAAATGGCCCTGCACCGGCTCAAAGCAGGGTTTTTGTTTAAATTATCTTCTCCAGCCTGACCATGCAGGAATTCAATTATCATCCCTGAGTTTCAGAATATTGTCGCCTTTCTTTACTTCAGAGTCAATAATGGCTGGCTTACCCTGGAAGGTGACTTTTGCACCTTTTCCTTTATCTCATCTCTTGCGCGCCTGAAATCAGTCATTATTGCTTCTTCTGTCCCTACTGATCCCACAGGGTCTTTGATCGGCCAGTGGATACGTCTTATCAGAGGTGGTGTTAGAGGACAATACTCTTCAGCACTTCCGCAGAGTGTCACAACTATGTCCATCTGCTTGAGTAAATCTTCATCAATCAATTTAGACTCCTGTTTTAATATATCTATACCAACCTCTTTCATGACTGCAATTGCCCTTCTATGAACACCCGCAGTCATAAGACCAGCACTGTAAACTTCTATTAAACCTTTCCCAAATTCCTTTGTAAAGCCTTCTGCCATCTGGCTCCGGCAAGCATTTGCAGTACATATAAACATAACCTTTTTCTTTTTCATTGGCATTCTATAACCTCCGCTTGAGAAGATAAATAAAAATACGGCTCAACAATAAACACAATATAAAGATGCGTACCTCTACAGCCAATGTATCTTATGATGATTGACTTAGTGTTCTACAGGATATACATTATACCGAATAGCTTACTATTTTGGTGTAAAAACCTACTCTATACAGTGGCAAGAATAAATAAGCCAAGTACGATAACAAAATTCTGGCTCATTTTATAAGGCCTGAGGTGTTGATGTAGTGATTAACAGTAGTTTTTCAACTACAACATGGACTTTTAGGTGCTCCGGTTATTACAAACCCTTGTTCATCTGAAAAGTCTATAGTTGCCTCTGAAAGCAGGTTATTTGCCTTTTTCTCTAAAAATATCTTTAGTCCATCATTCTCAAGCGTTACATCACCATCGTAAGCACTATTGGCTATGTCCATAGCCAGAGACGGGCCTCAACCACCAGATGATGCAAATATCCTTATCCCCATCCCCTGGTTTGAAAGGTTTTCCTGTGTGAGAAACTCTTTGAACCTCCGAATGGCTGAATCTGTTAGATTTAACATCTCTTCTCCTTTAGTTTCATTATTGTGTTATAAGAAAGCCACGGATTTTCCTGTGGCTCTCATGTTTTTCTCATTTCAATTTTATATTATACCGTATTAAACCCTTTTGATTCTGGTAAATTTTATTTCAGTTCCTTCAGTATAGCCACCTCACCCATTTCGTCACATCCTTTCTGCCTCTGCTTTGCACAGAACACATTTTCATCTAAGTAACGTATAAATCTTGTAAAGTGTCATAACGACTATCAGGATGCCAAAGAGTTGTTTGATCCTTCCACTCGGAACATAAAGACTTGTCATTCTCGCTCCCACGAAAGACCCGATTGCACCTGCAATAATAAGGGGAACCATCAGACCCACATCCCAATATGCCGTCGGAAGATGAGGAAGAAGTGCTGAAAAAGATGGCGGTGTAACTGCAAAGGCATTAATGCCTGCTGCCTTTTTAGGTTCGAAGCCGACTATGATAAGGGTTGGCATCAGTAAAAATCCCGGACCTACACCTAAAAAACCACTCAAAATAGAAATAGGGATGGCAAGAACAAGAGCCAGTTTAAAGTTTTCATTACCGGGTCTTTGTTTCACCGGCTTAAAAAGCCTGTATGCTAAATACACAACAGAGGTAAAATAAACAAACCAAATATATATCTGGTGAACGAACTGTGCAAGAAAGGCTCCAAAAGGGGCTGCGATAGTTGTTACAATTGCTAATGTAAAAGCCCTTTTCCACTCTACATACCCACTCTGGGCAAAACCAAATACAGAAAATAATGCTGTTACTCCATTTAATAGAAGACTGAGCGGCTGAACTTGATGCACAAGATCAGGAAGAAAGAGCCCCAGAAAAGGAACTGCTGCAAAGGCAACTCCCAGACCCAACATCCCTGATACAGTGGCAAGAATAAATAAGCCCAAGGTGATGACGAAGTTATGGCTCATTATAGCACTCTCTTTTTTACCCTATCGTTTATTACACGCTATTACTCATGTTGTTGAGCATCCTCCTCCCTTTATGAGCAATACGGGTCTATCACTATATTCAACAACATTCCTTGAGACAGAGCCCCACAGGATTCCTTCTACATAGCCTTTCCCGTGAGTTCCCATAATGATAAGTGAGACTTCCTCTTCTCTTGCAATCTTTATCACATCAGTTCTCACTCTTCCTACATAAAGATGTGTCTTAACTCTGAAGCCTTCTCCTTCAAGTTCTCTTTTAATCATTTCTAACTTTTCTTTATCAATTCTCTCAAACTCCCTGAATTTCTCAGATGGCTGCAGCCTCATTGCCTTTTCATTCATTACATGGGCAACAACCACTTCTTCAACTCCAGCACTTTTTAGGGCTTTAATATACCGTAAGGCCTCCTGTGCACAATCTGACCAGTCTGTTGGATAGAGAATCTTTCTGAACATCTTCTCACAGAACCATTTACCAGTTTCTTTATCAGCACCAAATATCGCAGGGTATTTCAGGATATGCACAGGGATATTTCCATAACGTATGACCCTGTCGGTATTTGAACCTATAAATATCTCGCCGAGAAGTCCTCTTTTCTGTCTCCCTGCTACAATGAGCGTGACCTCTTCTTCTTTTGCAACCTTCAATATCTCCCTGTACGGTATACCTACTTCTATCCGTTTCTTTGCCATGAGTTCAGCATCCTCTATTAATCTGACAGCCTCATCCATCTTCACATCTGCAATTTCTGTTAATCGCTTTACGTCCTGAATACTGTAACCTTCATATTTATCCATCGGGAGTTTTGCGACATCGATCACATGAAGGAGGACAATTTCCTCTGTGCCTGCCTTCTTGAAGTTTAATACACATGAAAGCACCTCAAGGGAAGAGGGCATATCTGGAGAAAGTGCCTCAAATCTAATCGGATAAAGTAACTTCTTAAACATGGTTATTCCCTCCCTTTAAAGAGTTTATATTCCGTCTTTTTTGCAAACCAGACAAGGGCGAGCATGACGGGGACCTCTATGAGGGGACCGATAACTGTTGCGAGCGCCACGGCAGGGCTAAATGCGGTAATCGCTATAGCTATTGCTATCTCAAAATCCCTTCCTGTTGAATTGAATCCCACGGCCACTGCGTCCTTATAATTCAATCCCAGTTTCCAACCAACGAGATAGACTACGATAAACATGGTCCAGAAAAAAATGGTCATGGGCACCGCCATCTGGATTATCAACAGGGGCTTTTCAAGTATTAAATCTCCCTTCAGGGCAAACATTACGATAAGTGTGAAAAGCAGCCCTATGATTGACATGGTATCAAGATAAAACTTCAGTTTATAGAACCATTCCTCTCCAAATCGTTTTATCCCCAAAAACCGTGTAAGCATGCCTGCTACAAGCGGGATACCGAGGTACAAAAGCACGCTTTCACCGACCACCCAGACATCGAACCTGATTTCTCCAAGAAGGAGCTTTGCATAGACAGGTATGAGAATCATCTGGATAATCGAGTTCAATGCAACGAGAATAATGGCAAGAGGACCGTTACCGGCAGAAAGGTATGTAAATACAATGACCATTGCTATACATGGCGCAAGTCCATAGAGTACAAGTCCTACATATAAATCCTGTTCGCCGCTGAGAAATATCTTTGCGAGCAAAAGCATAAAGAATGGAGCAATAGCATAGTTGAAAAAAGCCACAATAAGAAGCTGCTTCGGCGAGCGTGTCGCCTTTCCAAGATCCTCAAACTTGATATTTGCCATTGCAGGATACATCATCATAAAAAGGCCAACTACAACACCCAGTGCAAGGGTGTTAGAGATACTGAATTCGTAAGTTCCATGAAAGATTGCCTTTATAGCATCAATGGGCGGCGTCAGTGCAAAATTGGAAATCCCATACCATTTGCCTATTGCTATTCCGATAGCCATACTCACAAGTACGAATGCCGGTAATAGTCTGAAATTGTGGAGCTTCTCAAAAAATAGTTTGAGCATCTTTTTCCCTCCAAAATTCATTTGTCTTCATAAATAACAGGAGTATGTTTTTAGTTCTCATAGAGCTGTAAAACCGATATATATACCCGCAATGACAAGCAGACCACCACTAATTCTCTTTGAATAGAGAGAATAATTTTTTACACCTTTAGACTTAATAAGACTCTCTGTCAGTCCAATAGATAGTCCGGCAACAAATATCAAAGCACAATGTCCTATTGCATAAACAAAGAGGAGAGAAGCACCGTACATTACGTCCCCCTGCGTAGAGGCAAATACAAGGATCACTGCCAGCACCGGAGTTGCACACGGTGATGAGACAGTGCCTGTCAATAGTCCAAGGAGAAACGCACCAATCAGCCCTCTTGTCTTCACTGCTCTTATCTGTTGAAATGGTAAAGAAATTGAAATGATTCCCATGAGGTGTAGTCCCATCACAATCGCAATAGCAGCAAATCCAAGGTAAAGCCATTTGTCTGCAAAACTAAGGACTTGCCCCATCAGAGATGCTGCAGCACCGAGCAGGGTAAAAGTGATAGAAAGTCCGACAATAAATACCAGCGAATAAAGAGCTGCCCTTTTCTTGCTTCCCTCTGAATAGCCGCCAACATACCCGATTATCAAAGGGATAGCTGCAAGAACACACGGACTTGAAGCAGAAATAATACCACCGATAAATACTGCTATAAATGCGAGGCCTTGTTGATGCTGGATAATTGACTGTATGTTTTGGAGCAATGTCTCCATTTACAACCCTGCCTTTTTTAAGACAGGGACAATATCTTCATAAGGGAAGAATCCGATATGCCTGTAAAATTCTCTTCCAGTTTTATCTAAAAAAACCTGTGTCGGTATCATGTAAACACCAAATTTGCTTGCGGTCTTTCGATCTACCTTAATATCAACAAAAATAACTTCCAGCTTTCCTTTGTAATTATCCAAAAGTTTTTTCATAATTGGCCTCATCTTTTCGCAGGGAATACAACCTACAGAACCAATTTCCAACATCACTGCTTTCCCTTCCTTCCTTGCTTTTGTCAGTAAATCGTCAACCCCTGCCTCAATAGAACAACTTGCTAAAAGCATTGTAGTGAGTAAAGCATTAAATAATATGAATTGTAATTTCTTCATCCCCTCTCCATGTTGTTCTTATTTAAAAGTATCCCTTTGATATCCTTGAAAAGGTGAGTAAATTATCTTTTTGAATTGTAATCTACTTAATCTCAGAGAGAATCTTTTTTATCTCCTCAACCGTAGGCAATTTTCCTGACGACACAATTTTACCATCAACAATCACTGCAGGCGTAAATAAAACACCAAGCTTTGCGAATTCTTTTATATCAAAGATATGTGAAATGTCAG
>JAGVMY010000074.1 GCA_020053565.1 Thermodesulfovibrionales bacterium | reverse complement strand
TGTTGCGTTATCCATGAAAAATTATACCACATGATTAAACAGTTTATACTGAGATACTATTAACCCGCTTAATTCATAAATCAGATCAAAAAGTCAGCAGGACACCCTATTTGAGAGGGTTTTAAAATAGTTTATGAATAATCTGGACATTCAAGGATATTATCTTTTTTAGAGAAACTTATTTCCTGTCCTATCTCAGTACATTAAATGAGCACCATAACTACATGTAATTATTTCCCTCGCGTAGATAATGAAGAATATGTGTATATGTTAGAATGTCATAGAGAGGATAGTATGAGACAATGTTATGTCGCAGATTAAGATTCTTCCACACGATTTAAGGAATAAGATTGCTGCAGGTGAGGTCATCGAAAGACCTGCCTCAGTGGTAAAAGAGCTGATTGAGAATTCGATTGACGCAGGAAGTACAGATATAAAGATAGAAGTCCTGTATGGTGGTAAACGGCTCATCAGGGTCTCGGACAACGGTACAGGTATGGATAAGGAGGACGCATTTCTCTGCTTCGAAAGATATGCAACCAGCAAGCTCTTCAGTGAAGAGGACCTCTTCAACATAAGGACAATGGGATTTAGAGGTGAAGCCCTTTCATCCATTGCGTCTGTATCAAGGGTTACACTTGTCACCGCACCGAAAGGTATCTCACACGGTGTCTCAATTGAGACACATGGTGGAGAAATAAAGTCGGTTAAGGACGCTCCCTCAATTGGAACAACAGTCGAGGTAAAAGATTTATTTTTTAATACACCTGCAAGGAAGAAATTTCTTAAGAAAAATACTACAGAACTCCTCCATATTATTGACAGGGTCACAGAAGAGGCACTCGCACATTATGAGATTGGTTTTACGTTCATATCGGACAACCACGAGACCATGAATATACCTTTCGCATCTGGTATCAGGGAAAGGATTATGCAGATATATGGAGGCGAGTTTCTTGATGGCCTTATAGAAGTGAATGCAGAGACTGAAAATCTCAAGATACAATCTTTTGTATCAAAAGCTGGTAATTTCAGAAACAGCAAGGCTCATCAGTTTCTCTTTATAAACAGGCGGCCGATAAGAGATACTTCAATTGCACATGCAGTATATAAAGCATTTGAAGGAATACTTCCTCATGACAGACATCCTGTCTTTTTTCTTTTTCTTGATATCGAACCGGGAAAAGTAGATTTTAATGTCCATCCGACGAAAAGGGAAGTGAGATTTGAGGATAAAGAATTTATTTATCGTTTTGTATACACCACTATCAGAGATGCGATGAAAAAAGATCGAATTGAGTATGCAGTACAATTTACAGAAGTTCCCCCAGTTACAGAAGTTCCCCCAGCAGATTCATTAAGACATTTTCTCTTTCCTTCTGATTCTCCCTCTCTTCCATCCTCTCCCCCTTATGGGTCTGTAATATCGGAACATCTCGATTTTGCATATACACACTATCTGCCTTTCATGTATCTCGGTGATTCATTCATTGCCATTTCAGGTAAAGGCGGCCTTACACTCATAGACCACCATGCTGCCCACGAGAGAATTCTCTATGAAAAATTTCTCAAGGGAATACATATCAATTCATCTCAGTTACTCTTTCCAAAACAGGTGAAGCTATCTCATAAAGAACACAGGATAATCATTGAAAATAGTTCGGTACTCAGGGATTTCGGAATAGATCTGGATGATTTCGGACATGATACCGTTATCGTTCGTTCACTCCCTGATGCGTTAAAAGAGGCTGATATAAGAGGCATCCTCTCTGATAGTGCATCATACCTCATCGAAGGAATTTCTCCAGATACATCAATGAGAGAGGTCCTCGCAGCAAAAATTGCATGTCATAAATCGGTACGTGGTAAAATAATACTCAATCAAGAGGAGATTTCTCAATTACTCTCTGACCTTGAGGATTGCGATAACCCTGACAATTGCCCTCATGGCAGACCAACAAGAATTTTCTTTTCTTTAGATGAGCTGAAAAAGATGTTTAAGAGAAAATAAGATTTTTATCTTAAATGATTATGGAATAGGTTAAACTTGCTTGATTATTGATACCCTATACCAATTATGATATTTTTAAAGACACACAATGCCAGATAAAACAGTTATAATGAAAGAAGCCCAACGATTTCTCGCAAGGGGTCTTATAGATAAAGCGATTGCTGAATGGGAAAAATTATTAAAAGAATATCCTGACGGCACTATCTATAATACCATCGGCGATTTGTACCTTAAGAAGGGCGACGATAAAAATGCAACAGATTCATTCCATAAGGCTGCTGATTTTTTTCGGAGTGAAGGCTTTTCTCATAAGTCATTAGCACTCTATAAAAAAATACTCAATATAAATCCCTTAGATTCCCAAGCTCTTTTTTCTGTTGGTGAACTGAATGAAGGTAAGGGACTTATTACAGATGCGATAAAATATTATCTCGCTGCAGCTGATAGTCTTTCAAAAGAAGGTGAAAAGGAGAAGCTTCTCGAAATATACGGGAAGATACTCGCTGTTTCTCCGTCTAATATCCCTCTCAGAAACAAGATAGCAGAAATATATGTGAAGGAAGGCCTCGTGTCAGAAGCAGCAAAGCAACACCTTCATATCGCAAGACTTTACGATGAAAAGGGAGATTTTGAAAAATCAATTGCATTCTATCAGAAAGTCCTTGATGCCCAGCCTTTACACAGAGATGCAATCCTGGGAATAAATGATCTCTATGAGAAGACAGGCAATCTTGAACAGGCCATCGAGCAGATGAAAGAGGCTTCTACATTGTTTCCTCAAGATATTGATATCCATCTCAGGTGTGCACATTTGTATATAATGGGGGGGATACTTGCTGAAGCAAAGGAATGTCTCAGAAAAGTCATCGAAATAGAACCTGCCCATATAAAGGCGCGGAAGCTCCTTGGAGATATATATATAAAAGAAGGCAAAAGAGATAAAGCATGGAAAGAGTATCTTCCCATCTTTGATAAGATGATACTCGATGTGAAATATGATGATGCCATAAAGCTCCTCGAATCTTTCAAGGATATAGACCCGGTTGAGACTGGAAAGAGACTCGTTTCACTCTATAAACAGCTCGGAGAGAATCTTCAAGCAGCTCATGAACTTGTTTCTCTCGGTGATGTACTTGCAGCAAAGGGTGTGCAAAAGGAAGCGCTTTACTTCTATACGGAGGCGCTTGAGATAACACCCGATGATGGTTCACTCATCTCTAAAGCAGTTGAACTTGAAAAGGAAGTTGGTCTTGAACATTTTAAGATAGAAGGTGAGAAAACTGCTGAAGAGCTACTTGCAGAGGCAGATTTTTATTACGAACAGGGGCTCATGGATGAGGCCAGAGGTATTTTGGAAAGATTGCAAAACCTCTTTCCTGAAAATGAAGAAATAAAGCAGAAGCTCTCTTCACTTGGCCAGCCAGCAGAGGAAGTTGCAAAGAGAGATGTCGTAGAAGAACCACGTGAAGAATTTGCCCTGCCAGAAAGTGAGACGTTAGAAGCACAGGATATACAAGAACCTGCCCTCGACAGCGATGTCCTCGACATATTCAATGAATTCAAAAAGGGGCTTGGGAAAGAGCTCGAAGCGGAAGATTATGAAACACATTACAACCTCGGCATTGCCTATAAGGAGATGGGACTTATAGATGATGCAATAAGAGAATTTCAGACATCGCGTAATGACCCGAAGAGTTTTATTCAATCTTCCAGCATGCTCGGTATATGTTATATGGAAAAAGGTGTGTATCCCCTCGCGGTAGACGTCCTCATCAGCGCTCTTGAAAAGATGGAAAATCGAGGCGAGTCTTATTGGGCAATGAAATACGATCTCGCAGAGGCTTACGAAAAGAACGGCAATATTCAGGAAGCACTTGATGCATACACCGAGGTATACGGATGGAATTCCAAATTTCGAGCTGTTTCTGATAAGATAACCCAGGTCAGAGCAAAATTGCCAAAAGATGCTGAACAGGGCAAACCAAGAGAGAGGAAGGACAGGGTATCATACCTATAGATATACCTTATACGCTGGCAAGCAGAAACGCTATAATAATACATGGATTATTTAGAATATTACAGTCTTAAAGAACATCCATTCTCAAACGTGGTTGACAGCAGGTTTTATTACAACAGCCCACAACATTCAAATGCCCTCGTCAAAATGAAGTATGCTGTAGACACAAGAAAAGGTCTTGTTGTAGTGATTGGTGACATCGGGACAGGGAAGACAACGCTTGCGAGAAGGTTTCTTGAGGATCTTGATGAAGAAACTTATGAAGCAGCACTCCTTGTAGTAGTTCATGCATCCGTCAGTTCAGAGTGGCTCTTTAGAAAATTTGCAATTCAGCTTGGTGTCAAGAATCTCAATGAAGATAAAGTTGAACTCCTCACCCATATTTACAAGAGACTTAAGGAGATAGACGAGAATGGGAAAAAGGCAGTCGTGATGATTGATGAGGTCCAGATGTTGAATTCGAGGGAAATCATGGAGGAGTTCAGAGGTCTCTTGAATATGGAAGTACCAGAAGGGAAAATGGTCAATTTTGTCTTTTTTGGGTTGCCTGAGTTCGAGGATATCCTTTCTCTGGATGAACCACTCAAGCAGAGGATTGCGGTGAAAATCAAGCTTAAGGCATTCTCTGAAGAAGACACAAGGAAATACATAAACCACAGGCTCATGATTGCAGGATGTAATAAGGAAATATTTACAGAAGAAGCCTTGAGACTTATATACCAATATTCAAATGGTATTCCCAGACTAATAAACACAGTCTGTGATAATGCACTCCTTGAGGGTTACTTGTTTAAATCAAACGTCATAGATAATCTGACGATAAAAACTGTAGCAGTTGACCTCGATTTAGACAGAACCGTTAAATAATATTTCTTTAATCTTTAAGGTTACAAAATATTTCGATAGTTCTATCCTTATTTTTAATGGATACCATATATCGCCTACCTTTTCCGGATTTTCATAAGAGATAGTAATATCTCTGCCATCTTCAAGGGTGATTATCTGCTGTAGAGGAAGCATTGTTTTTCCATCTATCCATATTTTTCTGAAAGGATTTCGAAGAAGATACATACCATCTTTTTCAGCAACTTCAAAGTCATTTATATCCCACCAGAAAAGACAGTCCCGCAAGCCATAGGTGAGAATTGTACTTTTACCTCTATCAAGCCGTGGTACACTTTTTATAATGCCATCTTCAGAGGTGAGTTCGAGCGCAAGAAAACCAAAAGAGTACACACGAAGATCGAGATTACCGTTTCTTGATATATTCAGCACCCCGTCACCTCTAATCTCGGTATCATCTTTTTCAAAGATTATGGAAAACGTGGTATCTATTGATGAAATACTATTCCTTGAGTTGAGTACGTCCCTTACATCAATACCTTCGTATACAGGCATCTCGACACGCGGTGTGACGCAGGACAATAAAAAAAACAGAGTACTAAGTAATAACAGTCTCCAGACAATCTTCAACATTCCTTACCCCTATTATCTCTAACCCGATATTATTTTTAAGCTTTTCTGAGTTACTGAGAGGTATAACTGCTCGCTTAAATCCTATCTTTGACGCTTCCTTTAACCGTACTTCTGCCTGTGTCACTGCCCTAATCTCACCCGAGAGTCCTACCTCACCGAATACAAAGATTTTTGGATCTATGGGTTTATCTTTCAGAGAGGAAACTATTGTTGCAATGATGCCGAGGTCAACAGCAGGCTCAATGATCCTGAGCCCTCCGACCACATTCACAAATATATCCGCTCCCCCAAGATGAAGTCCTGCCCTCTTTTCAAGAACTGCAACAAGCAAATTCACCCTGTTAAAGTCAACACCTATGGTTGTCCTTCGGGGCATTCCGAAATTGGTCTGAGACACAAGCGACTGAATCTCCACCATCAACGGCCTTGTACCTTCAAGACTCGCAACAACTGTTGAGCCTGAAACATTCAAAGGCCTTTCAAGGAGAAAAAGCTCAGATGGGTTTTCTACCTCAATAAGACCTGAATCGGACATCTCGAAGATACCTATCTCATTCGTTGAGCCAAAGCGATTTTTTACTGTCCTCAGGATGCGGTATGAATGGCCCCTGTCACCCTCAAAATAAAGAACCGTATCCACAATATGTTCAAGTACACGCGGGCCTGCAATCGCACCTTCTTTGGTGACATGGCCGACAAGGAAAACAGGGATGTCCGACCTTTTAGCAAAGAGCATCAATTTTGCAGCACAGTCCCTCACCTGACTCACAGAACCAGGTGCTGACATCAAATCTTCCATATACATGGTCTGTATTGAATCTACAACCATTACCTTCGGAGAAAGCTTCAATGCAGTATCAATAATGACCTCGAGTGAGGTCTCTGCAAGTAAGATTATCTCATTTGAATCTATTGAGAGTCTCTCTGCCCTGATTTTTATCTGCGCAGGAGATTCTTCACCCGAGATATAAAGTACCTTCCCGTATTTTTTTGAAAGACCTGAGAAAGCCTGTAAGAGCAACGTGGATTTACCTATGCCGGGATCCCCCCCAACGAGTATTACTGAACCTGCAACAACGCCGCCTCCAAGAACTCTATCGAGTTCTTTCATACCTGTCGATGTTCTCTGTTCATATCCGCTTTTGATTGAGCTCAGAGGCTGTGGCTCAGTTTTTCCTGGGTGGATAGAGAGTGGTGAATGGCGTGAAACAGGCTCTTTCCTTTCTTCAACAAGGGTATCCCATGCCCCGCAGTCTGGGCATTTACCGAGCCACTTTGGGTTTGTATAACCGCATGCCTGACACTGATAAAAAGTTTTTATCTTTGCCATATTTTTAATGTAACGAGTTCGTATTTCTACGGGATTTGTTTGATATTTCTTTGATTGTAATTATAGCAGAAGTACATAACTGTGTATAATAAGAAACTGCTTTTATTTTTTATTTAAGGATTAAGTCTATTCTCACAGATTGAGGTAGAGGTGAAGATTATAATGAACTTAAAAGAAAAGAGGAAAAAACTCCGGGAATTATATGATCAGTACGAAAAGGAGGTTGCCGAATTCAAAAAGGCATCGGCTTGTGAGATTGGGTGTGCTGATTGCTGTATAGATGTCGGTAACATTGATATCACTACCCTTGAAGGCATCATAATACATGAACAGATGAACTCTTTTGGAGAGCAGCTTTCCGCAGAGATAAAAAATAGATTAGCAAAAAATAAAGCAGAAAGAGAGGAGAAAAAGCTTTCCCGCTGTGCTTTTCTCAATGAAGATAAACTGTGCATTATTTATGATATTCGTCCTTTTAGTTGCAGACAGCTCTATTCAGTAAAGAGATGTGATGGTGCATCACCAACCATTCATCTTCAGGCAGTAGAGACAGGAAAACAGATAAGAAAAAAGATACAGCAACTTGACCTTTCCGGGTATTCCGGGCATACCAGTTATATTCTCTATTTATTGGATAAGGAAAGCTTCAGGAAACGCTATCTTTCAGGCAAATCTGATCCAAAAAGAATAATTGATTTTGGGCGGAGTCACGGGATACTGATCAACCGCTATTTGAACAAATAAGGGGAGCCTCTTTTCTTGATTTCCATTTTCACGGATGATTTTTTTAAATGGACCTGTCCCCAGAAAATTTGTCATTGCGCCAGATTCGAGATTCCCTGTGAGAAGCCCCAATGCTACATCTCTTATAAGGCTCAATTTTTCTAATATTCCATGGACACCCGGCTTTATATGTTTCCTGTCATTATTTATCTCCTCCTTGAGACGCCTTAGATAACTGTCTACAACTGTACTGAGGTTCCCATTAGTTGATATACCATGTTTCATCATCAAGCCTTCCTTCATTATCTGCGTGTCTGTTTTACCAGCCATGCTGATACCGTGAAAGCCATTTTCTATAGAAAATAATTCCTTTAATGCAAGATTTAGGGAGCGTGTCCCTGCTCCCCCTGAATCTATTAATGTGCCATCTATATCAAAAAGTATAAGACGCATGGATTATTCTAATCTATTCAGAAAAATATTCTAAGAATTTATACTCTTTTGTCTCAGGCAATGGCTTTTTCTTTTTCTCCAACCTCTCTTCATATAACTTTATTGCCTCCCCCACATCCTTTATTCCCGCCACAAAGAGGAATCTCAGGTATCCTTCACTACCCTGTGTGCTTATACTACGAAATCTTTCCTTTAAAGTAAGAAAATAACAATAGTTAAACAGGTCTTCACAAGCCGGATATCCCTTTGACGTGATGGCTTCTCTGGCCTTTTTGAGAAAAAAGAGCTTTTCTGCAGGGTTCAGATCCCGTATGAATTTTTCCTTTAGTTCTTTTCTCAGAGGTAAGTCGTACAAATTATCTTCTTTGAACTATATCTATAGAGATTATGCTTGCTGATTCAATATAACAAATGTCATTTCGTGAGGTAGTGAAATGGGATTCTTCACTTATTGGCAGTTATGCAACCTGAAGTTTCTTCTCCATTAATTTAAGCACGTCTTTAAACATGAGTGAAGCCTTAAATACTTCCACCCCTATAAGGTTGCCATTACTGTCAAGTTCCATATTTACTCCAGGAGATAATTCTACAACCTCTGCTTCTTCTCCTTCTTTTGCAAGATACAAAATATCTTCCTCATCATCATAAAATACTTTGAAGTCATCCATTATAACTTCCTCCACCTGCTAGGCTTTTTTCTACAGGACCCCAAAACAAAGTGCTGTAAGAGTAAAACAGAAACTTCGTTAATGCCTGTTTAGCAAAATATTGTCAAGCATTTAGTCTGTCAACTATACCAATGAGATAATTTTTAGTGAATCTATTCTTTCAAAATGGTCTTTATTATTTGTCAGAAGAGTAAGATTATGTCTTAAACATATAGAGGCTATCAGAAGGTCAAAGTCTCCAATAATGTTTCCTTGTTTCCGTAATTTATTTCTTTCTCCCCCAAAGATTTTACATGCATCCTGGTCTATGGGTAAAACTGTAATACCTGCAAGAAAAGTCTCTAATGCATTAAGGCTGGCTTCGTAATGCCTTGAACCATATACACCTTCGTAAAGTTCAGCAACAGATATAATGCTTGTGCAAATGCCTGAAGAAGCAAATTTTTCGAGTTTCTTTGATACAGCTTCGACACCATTAAGGTGGTCGATAATCCAGTCTGTATCAACAAGATACTTCAAAACTTGACCTTTGTTCTTGTAGAAATAAGCCTATCTGAATATATGTTCTGCTTTAATTTTTCAGCATTAATCAGTCCTTTCCATGCTCCTGCAGTTTTCTTTAGCAGCCTAATGGTCTTTTCTGTCTTTTTGCCTTTCAAGTGATCTATATATTCAAGAACTTCTTTTTTGCCCTCTTCTGGTAGGTCTTTTAATTTAGTGATAATTTTATCTTCGATTGCTTTTGCAGATGGCATGCTTCCTCCTTACACGAAATATTTACATAATTATAACACATGTCGCTTTTTGCCCTTATTATGATTCTCCTTTAATAGTCGTGTCCAGTCTACGACTTATAGAGTCTATGACTCGTGGAGAATGCCCAGCATCAGGGCGAAAAGATTTTTAGAATAGAATTGGGCTTATTTGCAATATTCTTCCCAGTTTTCTTCAAATGTGCATGGATAGATGCCTTCTTTGTCCCAAAATCTAAATTCGACATGTGTTGTATGACAACTGAGGTCTTCCATCAGCTTGCTACCTGTATCAGGCTCACAGAGAACAACCGAGTAGTTATTATCTATCGGGCGTGCTTTGATTTTAAAATCTTTTTTTATTAATTCAACTTTAGCTTGGTCAGGATATACTTTTTCAAGAATTTCAATAAATTGTTTTTCATCAAAGTCGGTTGGTATTGACATGTTCTGTTTAGCATAGTAAGCAGTAATTTTTTTAGAAAAATCCGAAAGTATTATTTCTATCTTTGAACATTCCTTTTCCTTTTCTTTATCATTTTTTGTACAAATATGAGAACATCCATAGAAAAAAAGAAAAGCGACTAATAAGACAGATAATCTCCTCAATTAATTCCTCCTAAGCCCAGAAATATATTCCATCTTCATCTACACCAGTGTCAAGGTTCCAATTCTTTATATAAGAAGTGCAATTATCAGGATTCTTCTGTTCAATATCAACAAAAAGTTTCTGCCAGACCTCTAAAACTTTGTCTATAGCTTTATCAAAGGCATTTTCTTTAAAAGTGCCACTTTTGTCGCCTGGCAGCTTAATCTCATCAATAAAATATTTTCTTTCTTCGTCATCTATTTCGCTGACCTTTTTATAAACAAGATTCTTTTCCTCCCCAATGTGCCTGAAAATTGGCATAGGGTCTGATACATTACTGATTATAGATAAAAAATTCTCATGCCAGTCATCAGGGTCAATCGAATCAAACTTTTCTTTGCCGCCGGGGTGGCTCATTTTCAAGGTCTCTTGCCAGAAATCTCTGATAGCTGGATTTATAAGGTCTTCATCTTCCTCATCAGAGCACATTTTAATTAAATCAACATAATCTGCATATCTAAGCTCAACTTTTTTAATATCATGAAAGATGAAAGTATCCTGAATCATCTCACAATGTCTGTGCTCACCCGAATTAAAAAGATAAGGGCCGACAATAGCATTAACAACAGGGTGTATTATTGAGTCTGCCAAAAGATGAGTGACATATCCACAGAGCCAGGAAAGACAAACCTCAAAATCCTGTTGATTATTCTGCTCCTTTAACTTTAAAAGGTTTGCTATTCCATATTTTACAAATTTACCCGTATTTTCATAGTGCATCCTGTCTGCCCAGCTATGAAGCTTCAATAAATTGTTCTTAAGTTCGCTTAAATAAGGGTAGTCTGGGCCTACAGCACCACGAGTTACAAAATGGTTATTGCCGAGGATGACTGGAAAATATGGATGTTTATCAGGAAGCCTGTTGAATCTATCCAGAGCTTCCTCAACAATCATCCAATGTGTAAAGGTGCCAGCCAAGTTATAAGCCTTTCTTTAGTTTTTTATACAAATTATTGGCTTCAGGATGTCAAGTTTTTGAGTCTTTGAGCAACAATACGCATGTTTTCGAATATTCATGTTTTATGTATTTTTAGGATAAGTTCTACCATCAGATAGTGTGAAACGATATGTACTTGGCCCATTTGCCCAGCTCTTATTTTGATAGCAAAAGTTTTGTGTTAACATCACTTTACCACCAAGATAGCTCTTATAAGTTATTATTACATCAACTTGTGCTTTATCTGCGGGATTATGATAATTAAGTTGTCCTATTTTGAAGTGGTAAGTATCGCCAGGAGCAATGATAATATCTTGATATTCTTTTTTCTCCAAAATATCTGGTCCTTGTACATCTATGTTGGTTTGAAAAATTATATTGAAAGCAGAAGTTTTCCCTACGTTTTTTATAGGGAGATAAATAGTATCGCTCCATAAAAAGTTTTCTATTGTTTCGTTTATATTAACTTTTAAGTCAGAGCCGATTAACCATGGAAACGATTCTATTTCTGCACCTTTTTCAT
This sequence comes from Thermodesulfovibrionales bacterium, assembly GCA_020053565.1. Taxonomy (GTDB): domain Bacteria; phylum Nitrospirota; class Thermodesulfovibrionia; order Thermodesulfovibrionales; family SM23-35; genus VGWZ01. The sequence goes on along the minus strand of JAGVMY010000074.1, from coordinate 310 downwards.
AATTAGTCCGTAATCTGTAAGTTTCAAACGTATACCATGCCTTTGAAGGAGCCGAATTTATCAAGGATTTCTTTGGCGACATTTTCTGCTGATTTACCTTTTGTACCTGTTGAGATAAGAATTGCTAAAAGCTCTGCATCAGTTAAGGATTCTGCGCCAAGTTCTCTTAGCTTACCGCCTGGGTGAGTCCACTTCTTCATTCTTATTCTCCTTCTGAGTAATCAGATAGCCTAATTTTATATGCATTAGCTATCTATGGTCAATAAGGAGGTTTAGTAAAGTTTCTCAATTGCTTTAATGGCCATTTCCC
>JAGVMY010000113.1 GCA_020053565.1 Thermodesulfovibrionales bacterium | reverse complement strand
GATGCGGGATTAATTCCAGAGGGAGAGGAAGTCCTTGCAGTTGCGGGTACTGCATGGGGTGCTGATACAGTAATGGTTATCAAATCTGCTGTCTCAAAAAGGTTTCTTGATTTAAAAGTCCTTGAGATACTCGCAAAACCAAGGGCATAAACTTTATGCGTCTTATACTATTTGACATCGATGGTACATTAATAGACTCGGGAGAGGCAGGAACAAGATCTCTTAACAAAGCCTTTGAAGAATTGTTTTCTATAAAAAATGCCTTTCATGATATAAGTATGGCAGGTAAAACAGACACACAGATAATGAAAGAAGGCTTAGAAAAACACGGCGTCTCAATCGATAGTAACCTCAATGGTCTTGTAAATACTTATCTCAGTCACCTCAAGAGGGAGATACATAATAATAAAAAACATATAAAACCAGGTATTTATGAACTATTAGCAGAATTGATATCTCTAAAAAATGTTGGTTTGGGTCTTCTTACAGGAAATCTTGAGCATGGCGCAAGGATAAAACTTGAACCTTTCAATCTCAACAAGTACTTTCCATCGGGTGCATTTGGGAGTGATGATGAAGACAGGAACAGGCTTTTACCTATGGCAAAAATGAGATTTGAAGAATTATGCCGGTATAAAATAGATTTTAGTAATTGTATTGTTATAGGGGATACGCCACTCGATGTATATTGTTCGAAACCATATAATGCAATGTGTATAGGAGTTGCTACAGGTCCTTATCCTATTGATGTACTCAGGCAAGCAGGTGCAGACTATGTGTTTGAAGATCTATCAGATCACTCTCATCTCCTTCAGATTTTATTTGATATACCCTTCGATTAAAAGATCTTCGCCGGTTCTTTTAACCTTCAAGTCCTTTATTCTGTAAGCATCTTCAAGCTTTTTGAAAGATCTTCCACCCACGGCAGGAAATGATTCCCTTCCCCCGATAATCTTGGGCGCGATGAAGAACATTATCTTATCAACAATTCCATCTTCAAGTGCATGGGCGTTCAGTGACGAGCCTCCCTCTATAAGGACTGATGTAATTTCCATTTCTCCGAGCTTCTTTATGAACCAATCAAGATTAAGTTTTTCGTCCTCATACTCGATAATGATAATACCTTTATCTGAGAGTATTTTTTTCTTTTTCCCAACTTCTGACTTCTGACTTCTGACTTCTGACTTTCTTGTTACGATGATTGTCTCAGGTGGTACTTGGAGAACCCTTGAATGCAATGGTATCTCGAGGTCGGGGTCAATAATAATTCTCTTAGGGTTTTTACCTCCTTTTATCCTTGAAGTCAGTTGAGGGTCATCTGTTTTGACTGTCCCTATAGCTGTGATAATTGCGTCAACGCTGGCCCTCAATTGATGGACCATTTTTCTTGATTTTTCACCTGTTATCCATTTTGAATGGCCTTCTGGTGTGGCAATTTTACCATCGAGGGTCATCGCAATCTTGAGAGTCACAAATGGTTTTCCTGTGGTGATATATTTTATATATGCCTCATTAAGTCTTTTTGCCTTATCCTCGAGAATACCGGTTCTGACTTTTATACCTGCCTTTTGAAGCTCTAAAATTCCCTTACCAGAAACCTTTGGATTTGGGTCAATCATCCCGATAATTACCTCTTTAATACCAGCATTGATAATAGCCTTTGTGCAGGGAGGTGTCCTTTTTTCTAAATGGCAGCATGGTTCAAGGTTTACATAAAGGGTTGAACCATTTGCATTTTTTCCGGCCTTTTCTATGGCAAGAGCTTCTGCGTGAAGGTCTCCTGGTTTTCTATGAAAATCCTCTGATATTATTTTTCTGTTCTTGACAATAACAGCCCCCACCATGGGATTAGGGCTCGTGGTAAAGCGTCCTTTTGCTGCAAGCCTGAGAGTGCGCTTCATAAAAAAATCGTTATCCATGCATATAGAATAACATTTCTGCTTCTCATTTCTTGCTAATTTTTGATATAATGGCTTGAGGAGGGAAGATGAATCAAATATGGGTGGGATTAATAGTACTTGCATTTCTTGTAGCAGTTGGCTTTTTCATTGCACTGCTTATTGAGTTAAAGAAGACAGCGCAATCCTTGAGGGAGTTTTTGAAATCAACAGAGGACTCTATTAAACCCACAATAGAGGAATTGCAACAGACATTAAAAAGTCTCAGGAAAATATCTGATGATATTAACACAGTTACAGGTGATATTAAGACGGTATCAGGTGCAGTGAGAGAAGTGGGGCAGAATGTAAAACAAGTGAGTAACATGATCGAAGATCTCACTTCATGTTTTATTGTGAGGGCTTCAGGATTAAAAGTTGGTATAAAAACAGCCCTCGAAGTTTTATTAAGTAATCTTTTTTTAAAGAGAGGAGGCAAATAATGAGAGAAGAAGGCGGATACAGTGCGGGTAGTATATTCCTTTCGTTTCTCCTCGGAGGCATTGTAGGTGCAGGTCTTGCGCTCCTTTTAGCGCCGGAATCCGGGAGTGAGACAAGGAAAAAGATAAAAGAGTTTGCAGAGGATGTGAAGGATAAGGCAAAGGATTATACCGAAGATGTGAGAGGGAAATTTACATCTACAATGGAAAAGGGTAAGGAGTTTTATGAGGAGAAAAAGTCAATAGTAGCAACAGCTTTTGAAGCAGGTAAGGAGGCTTACGAGAAGGAGAAAGAGAAAGAAAAGGAGAAGCTGACCAAAGGACAGGATGCATGAGGTATCGATTGCCCTCGGCTTGCTCGAATTTGCAACGGAGTATTGTAAGAGGGAAGGATATAAGGGTATAGAGGAAATAACGGTTAGAATAGGGAAGGCTTCAGGTGTTATGCCCGAGGCCCTCCATTTTGCATTCGAAGCAGTAAAAATTGGTACCATTGCAGAAAAAGCCTGCCTTACTATAGATGAAGTTCCTGTCAGTGGTTTTTGCAGTAATTGCAACAAAAGTTTTACTGTAGAAGAGACGTATGTATTGTCTTGTCCAATGTGTGGAAAAGCATCATTCCGATTAGAAACTGGACGGGAATTAAATATTTGTGAGATGGAGGTATTTTAATGAAGGTTAAGGTTGTGGCACAAATCTTAGAGGCGAATGACAGAATCGCTGCTGAAAACAAAAAAGTATTCCACGAATCAGGTGTCTATGTAATCAACCTTATGAGCGCTCCCGGAGCAGGCAAGACATCACTCATTGAGAGAACGATTAAGGAACTCTACAAGAAACTGAGAATAGCTGTCATAGAGGGTGATATTGCAGGCACGGATGATGCACAACGGATAGAAAGTCTCGGAATACCTGCTGTACAGATAAATACGGGTGGTGCATGTCACCTTGATGCAAATATGATTAATGAGGCAATTGCTGATGTGCCTCTTAAAGATATTGACCTTCTTATTATTGAGAATGTGGGTAATCTTGTCTGTCCTGCTGAGTTCAAAGTTGGCGAGGATATGAAGATCATGATCTTAGGCATAACCGAAGGAGATGATAAGCCTCTCAAGTATCCATTGATGTTCCAGGAATCATCAGCATTAATCCTGAATAAGATAGACCTTCTGCCTCATACAAATGCAGATTTAGCAAAGATAAAGAAGAATTCATTATCCCTTAACCCGTCGTTAAAGATATTCGAGGTTT
>JAGVMY010000141.1 GCA_020053565.1 Thermodesulfovibrionales bacterium | reverse complement strand
GTTATGAAAAAACTCATAGGGTTATTTATTACCTTTTTAGCCTTTTTATCTTTTTCATCTATCGCATATTCTTTCGATGGGCCGTTACAGGTAAAAAACCAGTTCCTTTTATTCCTTCATATTAATCAGCCATATCTTGAATCAGCATCTACTGAAAACTCCTTTTCTATGAACCTATCACATTCCACCATCAATCTTGTTAGAAACTCTTCTGAGTGGTCTATGGGACTTGATATGGAGATAACAGAGCTTACCTTCAGGTTCAGGAAAAATATCCAGGATTTCATTGAACTTGGCATTGACGTGCCTTTTCTTAGTTTCAGTTCTGGTTTTATGGATGGTTTCATTAATAGCTATCACGAGACATTCGGCTTCCCTGATTATGGAAGAAGTAATAGACCAACCAATAAATTCCTCTATGAAGTGAGGAGAAATGGTTTTCTCGTTATAAAAGGTGAGAGCGGTAAGATTGGTATCGGAGATATAAGGCTCACCGCAAAGAAGGTAATACTAAATAATGATCCTGTTATCAGTTTAAAAGGAGATGTGGAGTTTCCAACAGGGAACGCGAAAAAGGGCTATGGAAGCGGGAGTATTGATGCAGGTATTTCTGCACTGATTGACAAGAAGCTCAGTGAAATATTCAATGCATATCTCAATCTTGGTGTTATCTTTCCGGGCGACTTAAAAGGATATGAGAGGGTGAAGCTGAAAACCTTTGCCTATGGAGGAGCTGGGATTGAATCTGCATTATGGAAAAATTTCAGCCTCCTTGGACAGGTATTTGTTCAGGGATCACCTTATCCAAAAACAGCTATTCCCTCAGTTGACAGAACAGCGGTAACTCTTTCTCTCGGAGGAAGATATTCTTCAGGTAATAACAGCCTTGAGTTTTCCTTCACAGAGGATCCGAATACTGCAGGTGCACCTGACTTTACAGTCACTTTTTCTTTCAAGAGAAGATTCTGATAAAAAATCCCGTCCTTGAATTTTTTTGACATCCATAAACACCTTTTGGTATTCTTTTCTCAGTGATGAAGATACACAGTTTAGGGCATTCCCTGAAGAATCCAAAGCTCATTTTATTTATGAACATTTTCATAGGCCTCCTGCTCATCATTGCAATTCTCTATTTCATCAGGGATGTGGTGTCAATCTCCTTAAGCTCTGAGGAAAAGGTTATTAAGCCAGAAAAAAAGGGAGAAAAGGTTGTGAAGTATACCCTTCAGGATTATGCACCTATACTGAAGAATAACCCTTTCGGATTCCCAGGAGGCGAGATTAAACCACTCTCATCCGCATCAGGTCAGTCACTCTCCCGGTCAGATGTATCACTCGTCGGTACTGTCTCAGGGCCAAAGAGTCTGAGTTATGCAATCTTTATGGATAAGACCGGCCAGCAGGATGTCTTCAGGATAGGTGACTCTGTGTTCGGTATCGGTACACTTAAAAAGGTCGAGAAGGACAGGGTATTCGTAAATATCAATGGCAAGGATACAGATATTCCCTTAGCTGATATACCCCTGATAAAAGAGGTGAGAGGTACAGGCACACTATCCTCTGGATTTGCGAGTAAAACAGGAGAAAGTTCGTATGTAGTTGATCAGAGGAGGGTACGGAAAGCAATAGAAAACCCTAATGAGATTATGACTCATGCCCGACTCATGCCGAATATTGTTGACGGCAAGCAGGAAGGGTTTGTTCTCAGTGAGGTAAAAGCTGGTGGAATATACCAGAGCCTCGGTCTTCAGAATAGCGATATTCTCTTACGTATTAATGAGTATACTATCTCAAGTCCAGAAGCAGCACTTCAGACATTTACAGCCCTGAAAGGAATGGACAGAGTTCAGCTCGATATTATAAGAAACGGGGCAAAGATGACTATGACGTATCAGATAAAATAAGAAGTAAGAAGGAAGGTATAGGTTGAGAAAAAAGGAAAAAATATGAAAAGGAATAAACAAATAATAGACAAACGTTTATCTTTCATTTTCAGTGTTATGTTTTTAATGTTCTTTCTATGTGCTCTCATTTATCCTTCACCATTTCTTGTCAATGTTGCCTTTGCTGGAATAAAAAAGGATCAGAAGGTTACCTTTAATTTTGTCGATGTTGACCTGTCAACTGTCACAAAATTCATCAGTGAGATTACAGGGAAGAATTTTATCTTCGATGAGAGGGTGAAGGGGAAGATAACGATAATAGCTCCCACAAAGCTATCTGCTGATGATGCCTACAATCTTTTTACATCAGTGCTTGAGCTTAAAGGATTCACTGTAATTCCATCCGGTATTGACGCATACAAGATTGTCCCTGCCATGGAAGCCAAGCAGCGGGGGATGCAGATTACTACAGAAAGACTCCCTGTCAATGAGAGTTATATTGCGCGGTTGATTCCTTTACGCTATATATCATCTGATGATGCACTGAGATTCCTTCAACCAGTCGTCTCAAAAGATGGACATATATCTGCCTTTGGTCCTGGCAACCTGCTTCTCGTGATAGATTCAGGCCTGAATGTGGAAAAGGTTCTCTCTATTATCGAGGCCATAGATCAGCCATCCATAAAAGAAAAACCTGAGATTGTCATCCTCAAATATTCGAGTGCTGATACTATCGCGAAGATACTGAATGAAGGTATGAGCCGCGGAAAGATAAGGGCTCCGGGACAACCTGTCCTTTCAGATGAGCCAAGAGTAGTAGCTGACCAGAGGCTGAATGCTGTCGTTCTCTTTGGAGACAAAGGGATGAGGGAATCTATGAAATCACTCATCGCCCTCCTTGATATTCCATCTCCTGAGGCACAGGGAAGAATAAATGTCTATTTCCTCGAGAATGCAGATGCCACAGAGCTCTCAAAGGTTCTGGAGGGAATGCTCAAGTCAGTGCAGCCCACAAAACAGGCAGCTCCGGGTGCACCAGTCATGCCATTTGAGGCAGCCGGAGGTATAACCATCACGCCTGATAAGGCCACGAATTCGCTCGTGGTGGTCGCATCACCTGCCGATTATCAAAATCTTGTTCAGGTTATAAAACATCTCGATAAGAAGAGGAGACAGGTATTCGTTGAGGCAATGATTATAGAAGCCTCTGTAGACAAACTGAGGGAGCTTGGAACAAAATGGAGGGTAACCGCTAGACATAAGGGTGAACCTATTGTCATAGGAGGATTCGGCACAATGAATTCAACTTCCCTTCAGTCTGTTTTGTCTGGATTATCTGGTCTTACAGCGGGGGGAATGGGGAATTTCCTCAATGTCCCTATTACTACCATCGGGACAGATGGAACAGTCACTACCTCTACCTTGACAGTCCCTGGTTTTTCTGCACTCTTCAGCCTTGAAGAATTCAGAGGCACTGTAAATGTCCTTTCAACTCCCCAGATACTCACCTCAGACAATAAGGAAGCAGAGATTATGGTTGGTGAAAATGTTCCTTTCGTCTCTAAGAGAGAACGGGACTTCACCACAACCAATACTGTCCTCAGCTCCATCGAAAGGTATGATGTGGGTATTAAGTTGAAGATCACTCCTCAGATTACCGAAGGTGATCATGTGAAACTTGATATATATCAGGAGATTTCAAGCTTGGTACAAGGAGAATCAGAATCTATCCTCATTAATGTTGGTCCTACCATAACAAAGCGTTCAACCAAAACATCGGTTGTGGTGAAGGACAGACAAACAGTTGTTATCAGCGGTCTCATAGCGGAAAGACAAGAAGAAAACATCACAAAAGTACCTGTTCTTGGGGACATACCCATATTAGGATGGCTTTTCAAAACGTCAAGCGTTAAAAAACAGAAGACAAACCTCCTTGTATTCCTCACACCGCATGTGGTGAAAGAAGCAGACAGTCTTACCCAGATTACAAAGGATAAAGAGAAGGAGTTCGCAAAGGTGGAAAAGCAATATGTAGAAGGAGAGCTTCTCATAAAATTCAAAGAAGAGGTTCCCGCTGAAAAGGCATTTTCAATAATTTCTGAAAAAGGTGCATCGGTTATAAAATTTATCGAGAATATTAAGGTCTATCATATAAAGCTCAGAAAGGATCAGAAAGTAGAAGAAGCTGTTGAGGAATTCTCGAGTATCCCTGAAGTACACTATGCAGAACCGAACTATAAGATGAAGATGCATAATATAAAGTGAAAAACTATGGAAGGTATTGACACCATAAAGGACGAAGATGTAGAACTTTCACTTATCAAGGACGTACCCCATTCTTTTGCAAAAGGCAACCTGATAATGCCTCTCAGAAAAGAAGATGGAGTTCTTCTGGCTGCAGTTGCAGACGAAAAAGGAATCCTCGCATTATTAGAACTCTCAAAACGCCTTGGCCTCAAACCAATGCCTTTGAGTGCTTCACCAGGTGTCATTATTGATGCAATTAACAGATTCTATGGCCAGATGGGATCTGCTGAGGAAGTGATGGACAACATCACAGGTGAAGACCTCTCATCTGTTGCAACTGAATTCGAAAAACCAAAAGACATTCTTGAACTCACAGAAGAAGCACCAATAATAAGACTTTTGAATGCCCTTTTACAGCAGGCTGTAAAAGAGAGGGCTTCTGATATACACATAGAGCCTTATGAAAAGGAACTTGATGTGAGGCTTAGAGTAGACGGAATTTTACATAGGGTCTTAAGCCCTCCGAAGATTATTCAGGAGGCACTCATAAGCAGAGTGAAGATAATGGCAAATCTTGATATCGCAGAGAAGAGACTGCCGCAGGATGGGAGGATAAGACTTCTTATTGGCGGAAGGGACATAGATATCAGGGTCTCTATTATTCCTACATCATTCGGAGAAAGAGCAGTCTTACGATTGCTCGACAGAAAACAGGGGCTTATTGGACTGTGGGAAGTTGGACTCAACAAGGATAACGAGAGTCGCCTCGAAGACTTACTGAAGAGAACAAACGGAATACTGCTTGTTACCGGCCCTACAGGGAGTGGTAAGACCACCACACTCTATGCTGCTCTGAACAGGATTCATACAGAAGAAAAAAATATCATCACTGTTGAAGACCCTGTTGAATACCAGCTCAAAGGTATCGGCCAGATTCATGTCAATCCCAAAATAGGACTTACCTTTGCGTCAGGGTTACGCTCAATATTACGGCAGGACCCTGATGTGATAATGGTCGGTGAGATAAGAGACTTTGAGACAGCAGAGATTGCAATTCAGGCATCACTCACAGGACATCTTGTCCTGAGTACCCTCCATACAAACGATGCACCTTCTGCAATCACAAGACTTCTCGATATGGGCGTAGAACCATTTCTTGTAGCATCATCAGTGATAGGTATTCTCGCCCAGAGGCTCGTGAGAGT
>JAGVMY010000004.1 GCA_020053565.1 Thermodesulfovibrionales bacterium | reverse complement strand
CTTCTGGTTGTGAGTTGGTCGTGCTTCTCAACATACCAGAAATCCTGCTGTGTCCTACTTCTAGCTCATGTGGTGCACTTTGAACTTGAATCTACCTGGCTACCACGCTGACGAACCTGTTTAAATCCAAGCTCTTCCAATCTTCGGATTGCTTCTCCTCCAGAGATTCTTTTTAACTTAGGCATTAACAGTTGCCTCAAATGTGGTCATAAGTGGTCTTGGAACCTCTCGTAAGGGAAACTCTTCAAGATATAATTCCGTAGCTTCCTTCAGATTTGCAAGTGCTTCCTCAATAGAATATCCCTGACTTACAGTGCCTACCTCCGGACATTCGGCAACATACAAATCATCTTCTTTATGCAGAACTGCCGTAAACGTACGGGTGCTCATCAGATACCTCCTTCACAGATTTATTACAATTCTATAACTATCCAAGGGTCGTTCTCAAGTCGTTGTTTTTTGCCAGCAATTTCCGATAACGTTCAAGGCCAAAAGGAATGCGATAGCATCTGGATGTTAATCTTTTAGCCTGTGTTATCTGCCGTTGCGGGCAATAAGAATTTATAAATTTATGGACATTCCTCATGTTCTTGTTTGCTATGATGTCTTTTGTTCTTGAAGTTTTTCTTGTACCCAAAGATTAATTAGAGTGTCAGCGGTAACGCCTCGTTTTTGTGCGATAGCCTGAATTTTCTCTGAAAGTATTTTGTCAACTGCATAATAAGTAACTTCAGATTCAATATCCACTTCAAAGGATGCCTCTTTGGTTTTATCCCAAAAGTCTGCTAAATCGTGAGTATCCCAGAAATCGCCAATTTCTTTGTAGGTTGTTGCTTGTGATACTGAACTCTTATCTTTTCTCATATAGTCTCCTTTCAGCTTTTGTCATATCCCGTGCCGAGAGGATTAAGGCACGCTTATCGTTTTTATAAACAAAAAAGACAATGAGGTAACGATTACTATCAGTTTGCCCCATTGCTGCATAAACATTCTCACCAGAACGATGTCCTTTCTCAACAAACCTAAAGAGAGGTTTGTTATGTAAAATTTCTCTGACCTCATTTTGTTGAACATTATGCTTTCGTGTCAGTTTTTCAACAATATCATCAAACCATATAAGTCCTTTAATTTTCAACTCATTTCTCCGAAGTTTCCTTATTGAACATGTAAACTTATCTCATCGAAACTCTATAACTATTTTATCATTTTGTATTTTTTTCTGGTTGCCATGGAGGGCAATCTTTCCTTTCAGGGGCGTAATTCCATATAACGTTTTGAGTGCTTGAGAAGGGCGAAGCCTTTGGGTGTTAACCTCAGGCACTCTGTTATCTGCCGTTACTGGCAACAAGAAACTTATAAATTTATGGACGTCCCTCATCTCCTAATCATTTTACTTATTAAGGAGTTTACTGCTTAGGTTTTCGTGAGACTCGGCGTCCCTTGTAATGATATAAGTCTATTAGAGTTCCATCAGGGGCTGTGAGGTATGCAGTGTCCTCCTCTTCATCCCATTTGGCAGGTTGATCATTCCAGTAGACAATGAGCTGACCTTCGCTGTTCAGATTATTGATTCCCTTTCCGCTGACAACAAGGACGGTATACCCAGGCGCCAACTCAATATCAGGGAACTTATACGAGGGTCCTGTTTCGTTGGAAAGTGTGTATCCTACAAGATTGACCTTAATATTACTGATATTAGCAATCCGTGAATAGGGTTGAAACAGTTCTCCTCCAGCGGAGCGAGGTGGGTGGACACTGGTAATCTTAAGGACAGACATCTTGCCACGTTTAGACCATATCCCTAATTTGCGTTCCCTGGCATCTGCCTGAAGTTTAAGCAGTAATGCATTATGTTTCCGATTCGGTGGGATGAAAAATGCATGAGCGAGACCGTCCTCAATCAGTTTGGCATTTACCATCTGATCTCCCACATAAAGATACGCCAACAAACGACCATATTTGTCTACTCGTTCTTCGTCAAACTCCAGGCGAACATCCTTCCCCATCACTAATGACTCGTTAAGCCGTTTTGCTTTTAAATAAAAGGGCTCCTGCCATTCCGGCGTATTAATTCCCAGATACCTTACTTTTCGGCCATCTGACAGCAACACCGTATCGCCATCATACACCTTCTGAACCTGTCCGGTCTCCTGTGAAAAAGCAGGATCAGAAATGATAAAAAGAAGATATAGCAAAATAAAAGCCTTAATTATATGCCGGCTGTGTTTTATAAATGGGACGGATATATATATCTTCATCGTTTCCATTCCTCCTGTCTGCAATGGCGGCTTTTCACTAACCTTCCTAAACCTGATCCCCCGATTATTACTCCCTTCCCTACCGGGAAGTATCCCGAAGCCTGCCGAGCGAGCGATGTCCTGCCTATCGTCTGCGGCACAGACGAAGCCGTTAGGTTTGTTGATTTGCCGTTTGTGCTGCTGTTAGCCGTCGTTGCAGGCATTTTCCCACATACTCTTTTGCAAAGGCAGAGCTACTTAGAAGCCACGGGAGGTTTGCAAACCTTGCAGGGAATGTAGCCCGCCTTAATTGCATCTTCAGGGCTCTTAAATTTTATAAGATTTGCAGGATTTATTTTCTGCGCCCATTCACAATCTGGATAGTGATATTTATTTGATTTTTTCGATGCCCAGAATTCAGCACTAATAGCATAAGGACCAAATAATAAAAGAAAAAGTGTAACTGCTAATAGTTTTTTCATGGTTCGCCTCAGTCTAGACCTTTTCATGGCATCCTCCTTAATAAGGATTCTTTGTTCCTTTTTTTCCATTATATGGGTTTATGTTGCCTTTTGAACTCCAAATTGTTTATTTTAGAATTATCAGGCGCGGTTATACGATGTGGAGCAACATAAGTACCACTTTTCTTCGTGTATCCCCTAACGTTTGCAGGCTAAAAGAAGTGCGATAGCATTTGCCGATTAATCCGTTTCCTTTTAGCCTGCCGTTCTTTTGGCACAGAAAGTCCATCTTCTTTTAATGCCTTGATATAGCCCTGAATTGCCTCTTTGATGTTGGCTATAGCCTCCTCCTTTGTCTTTCCTTGACTGATACAACCAGGAAGACTTGGACATTCAGCTACCCAGTAACCATCTTCGCCTCGGTAAATGATCACTTCTCTCATCTTCTCACCTCCATAACATAACGCCACTGTTTCGTATATCGTTCAAGGCCAAAAGAAGTGGGATAGCATCTGGATATTAATCTTTTGGCCTGTGTTATCTGCCGTTACGGGCCACAAAACTTATAAATTTATAGACGTCATCTCCCCATCTGAAGGCCACAATCATGCTTTATCATAAGCAGCAAGAAAATCATCTCTTGAAATTCCTGCTTGAGTACAAATAG
>JAGVMY010000040.1 GCA_020053565.1 Thermodesulfovibrionales bacterium | reverse complement strand
CTTCTTCTTCTTCTTCTTGAAAAAAGTATGCCTCGCTTGAATAAACATTGATAGTTCCGATAATACGCCCTCTAGTTTTCAAGGCAAATGCGGCCGATGAGCGATAACCGCGCTTTAATGCTTCATCCCTCCATGGAAGCATAATTGGATCATTCTCAATGTCATTGCATATATAATATCCTCCACTTCTTATGGCAGTGCCGGTTGGTCCCCTTCCTTCTGGAATTGATTCATCTGCTGATACGTGTTTCTCTTTCAGATAGCCATCCTCGTGACCATAAATTGCCATAGGTTTCACAAGAAGCGTGTCAGGGTCAACAACACCAATCCATGCCATGCGGAACATGCCATCTTCAACAATTATGCGGCATGCCTCATGAAAGAGCTTTTCAGATTCGCGAATGCGTACAATTGCCTCGTTCACTTTACTTAAGACTGAATAGAGTCTACTAAGACGTATAATCCGCTCCTCTGCCTGCTTGCGCTCGGTGATGTCCTGTGCAAAACCTATTAGACCAACCGGGTTGCCATTATTGTCATAAATCGGAATCTTATCTGTTTGCACCCATCTTATGCCGCTTGCGGATTCATATTGTTCTATTATGTTAAGTTTAGGACGCCTTGATTTTAAAACTTCCTGGTCATCGTCTGTCATGCCTTGTGCAATCTTGGCGGAATAAAGGTCAAAGACTGTTTTTCCCACAAATTCTTCTTCAGGCATTTTAAGCGCTTTGGCAAATGTCTCATTAATGCGTACAAATTTTCCTTCTTTATCTTTATAGAAAACTATGATTGGCGAAGAATCGATAATGAGCTTAAGTTCCTGCTGCTCTTTTTTCAGAATTTCTTCTAATCTCTTGCGCTTGGTAATGTCTTTCATAATATGAACGGTCTTGGTTAGATTACCTTTATCATCAAATATGGGATCAGTTGAGACAAATATCCAAATGTCCTTTTCAGGCAAATAAAGCTCAGCCTTTTCATATTGTTTTGTCTTTTGCGACTTTACCAGAGGGCATATATCAGGAGGTTTATCAGTCCCGTGAAACAGTTTAAAACAGGTCTTGCCAATTATTTCATTAAAAGGCATATTGAGAAATTTTACAGTTGCAAGATTGGCTTTAATAATTTTCATTTTACTGTCAAGCAGCATAATGAGTTCACTTGCTGAATCGAATGTGGTTCTCCATTCATCTGAAGCAGCTTTTAATTTCTTCTCCACCTTCTTGTGGTTTGATTCTAATTTATTGATCTGTTTGCGCAGTTCTGCCAGCTCATCAATAAGCTGCTTTTTTGTCTTATTACCTTCTTTCATTATCCGTTACCTTTTAAGTTTAGAGTCTATTTATATATCTTAAGGGATGTCTATTTTCTCTTATTTGAACCGAATTGACCTGCATTGTTTTCTTTTACTCCTTAGCGAAAACAACTCCTATTTTCGGGTCAATGACAAAGAAAAAAGTCTGTCATCTTCTTAAAGAATTATCTCACACAACAGGCGAGATGTCAAAGAAAGATGAACTACACGCTGCCTGCTGATTTGGGTGCATCTTAAATCTTGCAGCCTGCCCTTCTTTACAGTTTCAAGATATAAGATTTTTGCTTGCAACTTGCGTCTTTACTCCGAACTCCGAATGCCGAACAACGACCTTATTATTCTGATCTGACAGGCGTTATTCATACTGTATAATTAATTTGTATCAGGATTTCTGAGAATTGCAATAGGGGGTTTTCAGCTTTGCCGGGACTCGCAAAAAAGGTTACATTTTTTCAGATGCGATAATATCTCTTATGAGTATTTCAAAGAAGATTTTCAAATCAGTCTCTGTTAGTTCAATTTTTAAGGGGAGTTTTTGTATGCCATCAGGTATCTGCAACAGCCTATTTTTTAAGACATGACGGATTCCTTTAATATTGCATTTCTTTTCAGCAAGGACAAATAAATCTTTCAGATTCAAGTCACTATTCTTCAATGCACAATAGACATCCACATAGTCTTTTGCATCATATCTGTCTGCTATGGCGCAAAGCTTGTTAACCACTATATCCAAAAAACTGTCAATCCTCAGGTTGTCAATCAAAGCATATTCCTCGATATTTATTAGTGTTGTTTGTGTAAATTCTAATTTTTAAAGACTCCTGTCCGTCATCATTAAATCGAAGATGTTTCTGTCAAAAAGTTTTGAAAATGAAATCTCTTTAACAGAATCTACTGACTTCAGAAAACTCTCAATAACTGATAGCGGAACACTGTCAGTTGAAAAAAAATCGAGGTCTTCTGAGAGTCTGTGTTCCAGATAGAATGCACTCAGGGCAGTGCCTCCTGTAAGTCTGAAGACATCCCTCAGTTCTGATTTTACAAATTCATGCAAAAATAACCTTTGGTTTGGTATAAGAATCCTGTTATTGTCAATGTCTCTCAGCGGTTTTTTCATTCCATACCTCATAATAGAGTTCGATAAGTCTGCATTTGCCCTTTTCCAGTTTTAGATTTTCCCTGTATTCAAAGAGCAGTCGGACTGTTTTTTCATCAGTTCCATAGGCAGGGAAAAAATCTGCAATCCTCTGAAGTCTCCATAACAGGTCATCGGGAGGCTCTTTATAATCCCATAACAACTCTTTGGGAATCTTTATGTCTTTGGCGGTGTACATAAAAAATTATATCACATTTCCTGTATCAGGAATCTTTTTCCTCACGTAACCCTATACAGTTTTCCTTAAAAGTCTGCTGAAAATAAAGGTTTCAAAATCTCTACGACTGTCAACAACAGCTATTATGTAGCCCCCGGCACCGATCAATTTGTATATTATCCTATAGGGACTGTGGACAATCTCCCTGTAATTTGTAATACTTAACCTTTGCAATTCTGGAACAATTCTGTATCTTTCAGGATTAGTCTTTAATGATTGGCACTTTGACTTGATGTTCTTATAAAGATGTACTGCAGCCAATAGCCTGTCCCGGGAGATAAAATTAATTATCTCATTCAAATCATTAGCTGCCTCTTCAGTCCAGAAAACCTTATATATCTTCATTTAAGCCCAAGTTTTTTTTCTAACCTTAAAAAGAACTTGTCCTGTTCGATAACTTTTCCGGCCTTGATCTCCCCTTCACCTTGTGCGATTATCTTAAGGAGTAGAAGGGCTTCCTTTTGTCTTTCATAGCTGTCAATGTCCAATAGTACCGCTTTTGCCTCTCCATTTTGAGTAATTACAACAGGACGCTTGTCCTCTTTTATCTTTTTTATCAACTTGGCAGAATGGGTCTTCATGTAGGTTATTGGCTTGATATCTTCGGTTAACTTCATATTTACCTCCATTTTGTATGGTATTAAATATGGTACTAAATTAAGTACTATATGTCAAATGATCTTGAATCCTCATGATCTTACCAACTTTTTTGGAAATGATCCTTAAAAATTAAAGAAAGTCTACTGTCTTAATACCCATCTCGTGAGAAATAAATTTAAGGTGATTATCATGGTGGAAAATGGTGAGTATATTCTCCTTTGCGATAGAAGAATTTAAAATAATTCCTGTTAATTAACCCAAGACTTTACCCTTACAACAAGGGGGTATAGCAGCAGTATTTATTCCGACCCTGTTCTTTCGCACGATACATGGCGATGTCTGCATCTTTCATCAAGGTATCAACATCTTCACCATCTCTGGGATAAATGGCAATCCCGATGCTGGTCGTGTTGCGGATTTTATGATCATCAATATCAAAGGGCTCTTGAAAAGCGTGCATAATTTTTTGAGCAATTTCAATTGAATCGTTCTCATGTTTGATTGTTGACAGTAAAACGATGAATTCATCACCACCCATACGGGCAACTGTATCAGTTCTGCGTAAAAGGCCAGATAGTCTTTGGCCTACACCTTTTAACAACTGGTCTCCTATATTGTGTCCAAGCGAATCATTTACTTCTTTAAATTTATCCAGGTCGAGTATCATCACTGACAATTTTTGCTTGTTTCGTTTGGCCTGAGCCAGCGCTAAGGTAAAGCGGTCATTGAAGAGCAGTCGGTTGGGAAGACCGGTCAGGGAATCGTGATATGCCATCTGTCTGATGGTTTCTTCAGCCCGCTCTCGCTGGACAGCAATCGCATAGAGTGCAGCGAGACGTTCAATGAGTACAAGGTCTCTCTCAGTATAGTCGTGGGGAGGGTTGGCTATCGCAACCTGCCCGACCAGAGTTTTGCCAATAAGTGCTGGTGCTGAAAGAAAACGCTGGATAGGCATGTGGCCTTTGGGGGTTCCAGATGACCTGGCGTCATTTGCTGGAGTATTGGTAAGAACAGATTTTTTGTTGTTTATTACCCATCCGAATAAACCTCTGAATTTTTTAAAAACAATGTCTTTATCCTTCACCTGGCATTTGTCCCAGATGTCTTTGGTCATGGTGGGAGAGATGAGATATCCTGTTTGCGGGTCAATATAACCAACAAAACCGAATTCACTGTCTGTAAGATGTTTTGCGTTATCCAGTATAAGGGAAGAGATATCTTCAACAGAAGTAGGTGACAGAAGTGCATGAGATAAATCAGCAACAGCAGTATTTGCTTCTACTTCCCAGGAGAGCGCCTTCTCAATTTTTTTGCGCTCAGTGACATCTCTGATAATACCCTGGTATCCAAGAATATTTCCGTCATCAGCGAGCCGTAACGCTGCGGTGAGAAGACAGTCCATCTCAGTCCCGTTCTTCTTACGAAACTTCACCTCGTAGTCTCTCACATAGCCCTTTTGCTCTATTGCGAGTTGAAATCTAACCCGATCTGCAGGATTCACATATGTCTCGATAACATTCATCCCTATCATCTCATCCCGGGTATAACCAAAAAGTTCAAATGTAGCCTGATTGGCGTCAATGAATTTTCCTTCACGAGAAGTAACATAGATTGCATCTCTTGAACCCTCGAACAGGCTGCGATATTTCTCCTCACCTGTTTGCAACACTTCCTCTGCCTGCTTATGCCTGATTTCTGACTCTTTCAGTTCAATTATTTGCCTGCGTAAATCCTCCAGTTCTTTCATAAGGTGAACTTTTGTCTTATTCTTATCTTTCATTTCATGAGCTATAGATAACTTGTTTTGTAACTATTGTTCTGTCCCTAACAATTCTTTTTTGTCACCATGGACTTGATTCAGGGTCTCTTGCTTTCTACATCTCTAAGATTCAGAAACAAGTTCGGAATGATAAAGTAGTAAAGTTATTTATGAGATAGCACACTATTTATATGTTTCTTTCAATAGTTTATCATATCTGCCTGAAATTACTTACAATGTCATGGGTTTTATTGATTTTTAAAGATAGGGATTGCAGAGTCTGTTCAGTGCGTATAAGTTATAGAAGTTTATGGAAGTGATATGCATACCCACCAATCTCTTTTTAAGGGTGACAAAAATGCCTTTTTTGACCCGAAGGACAAATATTATCTATCAGATACAGCCAAGAAATATATTGCAGGCCTTCTTACCCATATCAAAGAGATTACCCTCGTCATGAACCAGTGGGTAAACTCTTATAAGAGGCTTGTCCCTGGCTATGAAGCACCTGTGTATATCTGCTGGGCGAGGAGGAATAGGTCTACCCTTGTGAGGGTTCCCCTTTATAAGCCAGGCAAGGAGAAGGCTACACGAATAGAGCTTCGCTCGCCAGACCCTTCCTGTAATCCTTATCTTGCCTTTGCCTGCATGCTTAACGCAGGGCTTAAAGGCATTGAGATGAGTTACAAGCTTTCTGAGCCAACAGAGATAGATGTCTATCACCTTTCAGAGGCTGAAAGGATTCAGATGGGCATAGACCAGCTTCCAGGAAGTCTTGTAAAAGCGATTGAGTATGCTGGAAAAAGTGAACTATTGAGGGAAACCCTTGGTGATCATATCTTTGAACAATTTATAGCCAGCAAGAAGGTGGAATGGGATGACTACCGGATAAGGATTCATCCCTATGAATTAGAGCACTATCTGACAGTTCTTTAATATTTTGCCCCTCCCTTATCGGGAGGGGCAAAAGACTCTCCTCACTTTTTTTGCAAACTTTGTCCATGAATAAGTTTAAAAACCTATTAAATCTCTTATATAATAGGCAGAAGTTATAAGGGTTGGTTTTTAGAGAAATTCAAGGGAGATTAAAGCTCATTGGAAAAGCTCAGGAAAAAACTGATATTCTCAGTAAGTTTGATAGTTCTTGTTATCGCTTTTGGAACGTTAGGTTATATGACTATAGAAGGATGGAATTTCCTTGATTCCATCTATATGACGGTGATAACGCTCACCACTGTGGGATATCGGGAAATCAGGGATCTTTCTCCCAGTGGAATATGGTTTACCATTATCCTTATAATAGGCGGAGTGGGTACAGTGCTCTATACACTCGGTATTGGTGCAAAAGTTATTTTAGAAGGAGAATTAGTAGAAGTATTTGGGAGGAAGAGATTGGAAAAGAAGATCAAAGAACTAAAAGACCACTATATTATTTGTGGTTATGGCAGGATGGGAAGGATAATATGCAGGGAACTAAAAAGTAAAGCTATAAGATTTATTGCAATTGAAAGAAATCCAGACATATTAAAGGAAGAAGAGGATGTTCTTATTTTCGAAGGGAATGCAACAAAGGATGAAGTATTGAAAAAGGTGGGCATTGAAAAGGCAAGGGGGCTGGTATCAGTTCTGCCTACCGATGCTGAGAATCTTTATGTCGTATTAAGTGCAAGAGGAATGAATCCGGATCTTTTAATAGTGGCAAGGGCAGGGGAGGAAGGTTCTGAACAGAAACTGCTCAGGGCAGGTGCTGACAGGGTTGTATCGCCCTATCATATTGGCGGACTAAGAATAGCACATACCTTATTAAAGCCTACCGTTGTAGATTTTATCGAATTTGCCACAAAGAGTGGTAACATCGATCTCCAGATGGAAGAAATAGCCATTCAGGAGGGTTCCAAACTTGTAGGACTCACATTAGATGAGTGTGGTTTTGGAAGAGAATTAGGGGTAATAATCGTAGCTATTAAGAGAACAACTGGTGAAATGAAATTCAATCCTACATTTCGCAGTATGGTAAAGGTCGGTGATACTTTAATAGCCATTGGTGAGACAGTAAAACTGAAAATGCTGGAAGATATGGCGATGGCTGAAAAATAGTAGTAATATCGTTAAGGTAATAACTCAGGTAGTATCATCCACTGCAAGGACCAGTCTTTATTATTATCTCTTTTAAGGCAACCAATACCACCCATCTTGAATATACGGTTAAAAATGAATGGAACAGCTGTTAGCTATCCCTTGGCTGTAAACCAATAAAGGGTTAGGAGACAATCGAGTCTTTCAAGAACCCGGCGAAGTTCCGAAAGTTTTCTTGTGATACCGCTTTTAAGATGTCCATCATCGAAATGACGCCAAGAAGTTGATCTTTATCTCCAATAACAGCAACACGGGCAAAGTTCAAGTTCGCAAGCAAACGAGCAACATACTCAATATCCATATCAGGACTGACAGACACGACAGGCTTCGACATGATTTGATTTACTTTGACTTTTTTCGGGTCAAGACCCTTTCCGATAACTCTATGAATGATGTCTCGTATTGCTATCATTCCATAGGCATCGTTCTCATTACGTTTCTCTACAATAAGGCCTCGCACGCCAGTCTCTACCATTATCTTGACTGCCTCGTACACTGTGGCAATGCCCTTAATGGTAATTGCTGGTTTTTTCATAACGTCTTTAGCCTTCGGCATATTTCCATCTCCCTTCTTTAATAAGATAAGTTTGCTTTACTATGACACTTTAGTCAAGATAAAAATTGACAGATAAAAATTGGCAAAAAGAAAGGGCTGATCTTTATAAAAACATTTACTGAAGTCTACCGTTTGAGTATTATAATACGGTAACCGTATGCCGACTAAAGGAACTATAACAAATTGTCTGTCTTGATAATCAAGAATATAATCACAGAAGGTCCCGGGACAATAGAGGATTTTCTGAAGAGGGAAAATATACTGTTCAGTATCTTAGAACTGAGTACAGGAGAGATACCTTCTCCGTTAGAAGGAGTTGATACCCTTGTGGTTATGGGTGGTCCCATGAGTGTATACGAGATGGATAAATACCCCTATCTTATGATTGGATCACGCATAATCAGAGAGGCTATAAACCGGGATTTGAGGGTGCTTGGTGTATGTCTTGGTGCACAGATTATTGCGTATTGCCTTGGTGCAGAGGTTTTTCGTGGTCCTGAGGAGGAAATAGGGTGGAGGAGTATAGAACTCACAAGAGATGGGTTAAAAGACCCCCTCATGAGGAAACTTGCAATTCATCCACAGGTAGGAGATTTCTGGAGGAAATTTGGAGTCTTCCAGTGGCATGGTGATGCCTTTGACCTTCCGATCGGGGCGGCATTGTTAGCAAAGTCTGAGCTCTACAAACATCAGGCATTCAGATACAAGGATAATGTATATGGATTTCAGTTTCATATAGAGGTCACAAAAAATATGCTTTTTGAATGGTTCAAGGACAGCTCAGAGATGCCTCTGATTATGAAAGAAACAGAGAGGATATATGAAGAATACACAGGAAGGGCAACAAATTTTTATAATGCATTTTTCAGAAAGAAGTAGTATTGTGATAGAGTCTATTATATCGAATTAAGTAACGGTGTAGATTTATAAAATAAAGATTTAAAAATTAAGATCGGAGGGTTAACATGCCAAAATTAAAAGCGAAAAAAGATTTTAAAAAACCAAGAGACAAAAAAGACGTTATGGATTTAGTAAAGAAACACGATGTGAGATTTGTAAGGCTGTGGTTTGCCGATATTCATGGCCAGCTCAAAAGTTTTGCGATACCAATTGATGAACTTAAAGTTGCATTTGATGAAGGAATGGGCTTTGATGGCTCATCTATCAAGGGCTTTGCAAGAATTGATGAGAGTGACATGATCGCAAGGCCAGACCCTACCACGTTTGCAGTTCTTCCCTGGAGGCCTAAGGAGAGGGCAGTTGCGAGAATGTTCTGCGACATCTATGAGCCGGATGGCTCTCCTTATAAGGGAGATCCGAGATATATCCTTAAGGTGAATCTTGAGAAGGCAAAAAAGAAAGGGTTTACTTTTTATATAGGCCCGGAACTTGAATATTTCTATTTTAAATCTGATAAAAATACAGAGACCCTTGATAAAGGTGGTTATTTTGATTATCCCATGGATGCTGCTGAAGACCTGCGGCGTGATACCATTCTCGCTCTTGAAACTCTGGGAATAGAGGTAGAATATTCGCATCACGAGGTGGCCCATTCCCAGCACGAGATAGATTTAAGATACAAAGATGCCCTGACAATGGCAGATATAGTGATGACTCACAGAATAATTGTGAAGGAAGTAGCAAAACAATATAATGTCTATGCTACCTTTATGCCAAAACCCATATTCGGCCAGAATGGAAGTGGTATGCATACACACCAATCTCTTTTTAAGGGTGATAAAAATGCCTTTTTTGACCCAAAAGATAAATATTATTTATCAGATCTTGCCAAGAAATATATTGCAGGTCTACTTACGCATGTAAAGGAGATGACCCTTGTGTTAAATCAGTGGGTGAATTCATACAAGAGGCTTGTCCCTGGCTTTGAAGCACCTGTGTATATCTGCTGGGCAAGGAGAAACAGGTCAACTCTTGTGAGGGTTCCTCTTTATAAACCGGGCAAGGAAAAGGCTACCCGCATAGAGCTTCGCTCGCCAGACCCTGCATGTAATCCTTAT
>JAGVMY010000131.1 GCA_020053565.1 Thermodesulfovibrionales bacterium | reverse complement strand
AGAGGGCAATAGGGGATTCCCCAGGGCAAGACCTCCAAGGGTCTCAGACCCCGGTGGCGGTCCATGGGGTTATCCGGCTAATCTTAATAATGTGGAGACTTATGCCTGTGTTCCTCCAATAATAGAAAATGGTGCAGATTGGTTCCTGAGTATAGGAACTGAAGGCTCGCCAGGTACAAAGGTCTTTGCCCTGACAGGTAAGGTTAAGAATACAGGGCTTGTTGAGGTTCCCCTGGGAATAACACTAAAGGAGATAATCTTCGATATTGGTGGAGGTATCATAAATAATAAAAGATTCAAGGCAGTACAAACGGGAGGTCCTTCGGGAGGATGTATTCCTGAGCAGTATCTTAATCTACCTGTAGATTTTGACTCCCTCTGGAAGGTTGGTTCTATGATGGGATCAGGTGGCATGGTCGTTATGGATGAAGAAAACTGTATGGTTGATGTTGCCAAATTCTTCCTTTCTTTTACACAATCTGAGTCATGCGGGAAGTGTCCACCTTGCAGAATAGGCACATATCAGATGCTACAGATACTCGAAAAGATAACATCTGGCAATGGTGAGGAAGGGGATATAGAAAAGCTTAAAAGGCTTGGAGAACTTGTAAAGACAGGCTCTCTCTGCGGTCTTGGCCAGAGCGCGCCAAATCCTGTGCTTACGACTATAAGATATTTCCGTGATGAATACGAAGAGCATGTGAAGGATAAATACTGCAGGGCAAAGGTCTGCAATAGTATGGGTGTTTTTGTAATCAATCAGATTGAATGCATCAGATGTGGACTCTGTAAACAAACGTGCACGTATGATGCAGTTGTTGAAACAAGGGATAAATACTTTATCGCCCGCGACTACTGCGCGAAATGCAAGGCTTGTTACTACGCCTGTCCTGTAGATGCAGTTAGGCTTTTGAGTCCAAGACTTGTAAGGCTTGAAGAGGAATTTCACATACCTCTTGAAAGTATAGATACCATTGAAAGGAGGTGCAAGATGATATTAAAAGATATCATAGAATCAAAACCTTTAGTGATAGTGACCATTACTAAGGATCGCAAGGTCGCAGATGCGGTAAAAACCCTGAGTGAGAGGAATGTTAGTGGTATATTCGTCGTTGATGAGAATAATAAATTAGCGGGTATATTTACTGAGAGAGATATTGTACGTTGTGTTGTTAATAATGTTTCTTTCGAGAATGAAACCATTCAAAATATAATGAGACGTGATATTACAACATTTGACCCTTCGATGGAAATAAGTTCAGCAATAGCTGTTGCAATGACGAAAAAGATCAGACATTTACCAGTTATTGAAGGCGATAAAATAGTCGGGATGATTACTTTTAGAGATCTGGTTTCATATCTACTCCCGGAGATCTGCTATATGGCAAAGGAAATTTATTAGTATGAACGTAATAAATAATTTGACGTGTAGGGCAAGGCTTCAGCCTTGCAATAAGCAACCCTAAAGGGTTGCCCTACATTTATTTTTTGCAACTGGTGGGTAAAGTATGTCAGAACATGAGGAGTTAAAGGTAGAGGACATAAAAAAAGAGGCAGAAGAGAAGCACTGCCCTGTTCAGAGGTCACTTTATTACATAGAGAAGTTTCTTTCAGAACCCATGTGTGGGAAATGCTTTCCTTGTTCATTCGGAACATATGAGTCAAAAATAAGGCTCAAAGATATTATATCTGGTAAAGGCACAGATGCTGATATTTTTGCTCTTAAGCGGATTGCAACTATGATGATTGAATCATCCAGGTGTAAGAAAGGAAAAGACACCGCAAAGTTCATCCTCGAATGGATGAATACGGGTGTCTTCAATGAGCATATAGAAGGTAGATGTCCTGATAAAGAATGCCTTGCATATATAGAATACAGGATCATTCCTGATAAATGTACAATGTGCGGTGAATGTCAGGTTGTTTGCAAATTTAATGCAATTATTGGGGAAAAGAAAAAGCCCTATCTCAGCGGTTATCTACCCTTTGAGATAAGGCAGAAGAGGTGTACAAAATGCGGAGAATGCATTAAGGTATGCCCAACAGAAGCAATAGAAATAGTTGATATAAAAGAGCGGTTAGCAGTTAGCGGTTAGTAACGGTAAATGACAAATGACAAAATCCAAACACCAAATTTTTGACATTTGGCATTTGACATTTAAGTAAACAGGGAGGAATAAATGGCAGATACAGTGAATGTTGCGATAGATGGCAGAGTGATTAAAGCTCCTGAGGGCATGAACCTATTAGACGCAGCAGAGCTTGCAGGGGTTCATATACCAAATCTCTGTTATCTAAAAGGCATGAAGGGTATTGGTGCATGCAGGCTGTGCCTTGTAGAGGTGGAAGGGATGAAGGCACCTGTAATAGCATGCAATACGAAAGTCAAGGGTGGAATGGTTGTTAATACAAAAACCGAGAAGGTAGAGGGGGTCAGGAAATTCGTCATAGACCTCATTCTTTCAATGCATCCCCTCGATTGTATGACGTGCACAAAAGCGGGTGTTTGCCGTCTGCAACAATATGCCTACGATTTTGAGATTAAGGAATCGAGCTTTACAAGAAAAAAATTTGGCTACCCTACTGATGAGGCAAATCCCTTTATAAAAAGAGACCCGGAATACTGCATACTCTGTGGACAGTGTGTACGCATATGTAAAGCACAGGGTACCAGCGTGCTTGATTTTATGGGAAGGGGTGCTGGTGCAAAGGTTATTACTGCCAATGACAAACCACTTCAGGAATCAGAGTGTACATTCTGTGGGAGCTGTGTTGACGTATGCCCAGTCAATGCCCTTCTGGAGGCCGACAGGTGGAGAAAGGGGAGAGAATGGGCGTATGAAAAAGTTAACTCCGTATGTCTTTCATGCGGGAATGGATGTGATATTATTGTAAGCACAAAAGATGGCGAAGTACAGAAGATTAGTGCAGGAGCACCAGAGGACTCTGTAGAGAGATATATCTGTGCTTATGGCAGATTCGGTTTTGACTGTATTAATGCAGAGTCACGCATTACATCTCCTATGAAAAGGGTAAACGGTGAACTTAAAAGGACTACATGGGAAGACGCACTCAGCATAGTTGCCGATAAACTTAAAACTGCCGGCAAGGGTGCGGGATTTATAAGCGTAGCAGGTATCGAGAACGAAGATGCGCTAACCCTAAGGAATCTTGCTAAAGATGTTGTTAAAACAAAAAGCTTCGACACTACTATAAGTCTCTATGCAGACAGTGATTCTTTAAAAAACTCTCAAACAGCGGACCTAAATAAGGCTGATCTTATTGTACTCGTTGGTCTAAACCCCTCACAGTGGGAAAGGATTTTGCCTGCACTTGATGCCTCTGTAAGAAAAAGTATTAACAGAGGGGCAAAGTTAGTTATCATAAATTCTTCTGAGACAAAAATAGCAGAAGTAGCAACGGTAATTCTAAAAGGAGATGAGGTATCCAGTCTAAAAGGAATTGTAAAGGCATTAATAGAAAAAGGATTTGAGGCCGATAAGAAGTTGGAATCATCTGTAAAAGATGCAGAGGTGTCAGAAGATATCGAAAAGGTGGCGGTCCTCTTTGCCGAAGCCCATGAGCCGCTAATATTTTCTTCCCCTTCACTTTTTGAAGCAACAGCCAATATCTCACTGCTTAAAGGAAAGGTAATCCCTGTGGTTCTTGAAAGCAATGCACGTGGTGTTGCATTAATGGGTTTGATAACAGAAGGGAAAACCTATAAAGAGATGGCTGGCAGAGCACAGAGCACAGAGCAGAGAGCACAGAGCGATGTAAAAGTTCTTTATGCTGTTGGAGAGATACCTCTTAATAAAAGGCCAGAGGGCGTTGATTTCCTCATAGTTCAGAACTCACATCTTACAGAGCTTGCTAAACAGGCGGATATTGTGCTGCCTTCAGCAACCTCCCTCGAGTCTGCTGGCACAATAGTAGATTATATGGGAAGACTGAAATATCTTTCTAAAGTAATAGAGCCTCAGGGCGAATCAAAAAGCCACAGAGATATTTTTATT
>JAGVMY010000036.1 GCA_020053565.1 Thermodesulfovibrionales bacterium | reverse complement strand
CATTATCTTCAGGTGATTGATTTAACCACTGCTCTCGATGCGCAACCTGAAGTCCTTATAATAGGTACGGGTTATTTCGGGAGGATGTCGGTCCCGAAAGAAACACTATCACATCTCGAATCTAAGGGTATCGAGGTTCACATTGAACGCACAAAGAAAGCAGTTGAGCTCTTCAATACATTTCAGAACGATAAGGGCGTCATTGCAGCCTTGCATTTAACCTGCTAATAACTCTCTCTTTATTTTCTTTGAGATAAAATCCGCCCGCCTTAAAGGTTCGGGAATTCGATATGTACTCGTGCAGCCAAGTATAATCTTTATTGAATTTTTCAGATTAATTCTATGACCGGGTGAAATAAAAACCGGTCTCACATTATCCTTTGTTCGCAAAACCGCACCAACGATTTTTCCGTTATAGCTTAGAGAAGACCTGCTCCCTTTTTTCAACCTGGGCTCTCTGTAATTTCCGACCAGTCTTGATTTTGCACATCCAATGGTCGGAATATCAATGAGTACACCAATATGTGATGCAATTCCCAATCCCTTTGGATGTGCAATTCCCTGACCATCAAAGAGGATTACATCAGGTTTCATCTTCAAGGCACGGATGGCTTTCATGATTGCCGGGCCTTCTCTGAAAGACAGAAAACCCGGTATATAGGGAAAGGATCCCTCTGTTAATGAATATGCCTCTTCGATAAGAATTATCTCAGGGTACCTGTAAAGACATGCGACTCCTATAATCTTATCCTCAAAAAATGCTGCATCAACACCCGCAACATATTCCGGACTTTTTCTGAGGGGAATAATGCTTACTTTCTTCTTAAGAACCTCTTGAATTTCTTTTGCTTCGGTTATATTTTTCGGCCACTTCATAGATATAGGTTAAGAATAACACATGATATGTTAAAATTTTATTCATGGATATACATCAGCTCAGGGTATTTGCCTCAGTTTTCAAAAACAAAAGCTTCTCTAAGGCTTCAGAGGAACTTTACCTTACACAGCCAACTGTGAGTGACCATATCAGGTCACTTGAGGAAGAATTGAGCTGCAAACTATTTGACAGATTGGGCAGAACAATCATTCCTACCAAAGAGTCAGAGGTTTTATACGGCCATGCAATGGAAATTATAGAAAAAGCCAATACCCTTAAAGAGACAATCGGACAATTCAAGAAAGAGGTCACTGGCGATTTGATTGTTGGTGCAAGTACAATCCCGGGTACATACTTACTTCCTTCCCTGATGGCAGCATTCCAGAACAGATATCCATCCGTTTCATTTCAGATTCTTATATCTGATTCCAGAGGCATCGTTGACAGAGTTTCAAAACAAGAATTACTTCTGGGAATTGTGGGTGCAAAACTCAGTAACGAACAGATACACTATGTACCGTTTGTGGAAGATGAGCTCATCGTCGTCTCTTCACCTTCTTTGATAAAGTCCAGCAGGATACCATTAAAGGAGTTAATCACATTCTCCATGGTCTTACGAGAGGAAGGCTCGGGTACAAGGAAAGAGACAGAAAAGATTCTGGAGGGCAAAGGCATCTCTCTTGAGAGCATTAAAATTGCGGGTATTTTCGGTTCTACTGATGCGATAAAACAGGCGGTAAAAGCAGGAATGGGATTTTCTATTCTGTCAAAGTTTGCTGTAATTGATGAATTAAAACATAAAATACTCAAAGAAATAAAACTTACAGATATCCATATGAAACGAAGATTTTATATTATAACCCATAAAAAAAGGACACTCCCTCCGGCATACGCCGTATTTTTAAAACATATCACTGCTGAATCAAAAAATATCTGAACCTGCCTTCCTCCGCCAGCCCAATGCGATAAGCCCGATAAAGATCAAAAACCCTATAAAAAATAAATAAGGAATTGGTGCAGATGATGCCCCTGACGCGGTAATATTCTGCATTTCATAGCCTTCTACCTTTTTACCTTTTCCGTCAGGAGCTATGCTTCGCCGAGTGACAGGTGACGAGTGATGAGTGATGAGATTAGATTCGGTTTGTGGATTTTTAATCATATCCAGTGCCTTCATAAAGCCATGCACCTGATTTTTTAATCCTGGCACGGACATCAACACAGAGGATGTAAATTTTGCGAGCAATGGATTATTGCATGTATGGTCGCAACATGCAAGGCCGATATCTTTCACAGTCTCTGCATATTCCTTCGCAAGGGTCTCTGTTACTTTTTTATCAGGCTTCCAATAGTTCTTTCTCACGGTCTCGAGCATCCTTGCCAAAATTGACTGATATGCAAACATATTCTTAGACTTCCTGAACGCCTCTTTTATGTTCAATCCATTTCTATCAAGAACATAGGTCTCATACATTTCATTCCATTTCGCAGCATCAACAGCTTCTGGCACTGTCACCTGCCATCCCCAGAGATGCTCAACAACCCTATCTATAAATCTCGCACCTGCATATTCTTCCTTCATCATAGCCTTTATCCACTCAGGATTCAGATACCTCGCCCTCATCTCCCTGCCCATGAATTTTTCAAGGGTCTCTTGCTTTGGTATCTTTGGATTTGACATGTTCGTTATATAAACCTCTGGCGTCTTTCCATCAACAGCACGGATTGCCATTGCAGTTCCGCCGAGATACTGGAAGAAATCGTCATTATCGAGTGTTGCATAAACATTCCCTGAACGGCTGTGAATAACTATCTTTGTGCCAGAAAGGGCATTTTTGAAAAGTGTCAGGCTTATATCTTCTGTGTTATGTGTTTTATTCTCTGTGTGCTGTACTTTCTCTCCCCAGAACCCCTGCCCATAGAGATGGCTCATCCTCATAAAATAGACATCCGCAACCTGCTTTTCATTTTCCCATGTATTGGATAGGGGAATTACTTTCTCGAGATTAGTTCCGTAAGCACCAGAGGGGACAGTAAAAAGCCTCACAGATGCAAGCCTTTCAGCCTTATCCTCTGATAGGCCTTTTTCTATAAGCATCTTTTTTGTTCTCGCCACATTTTGTCTCAATATATTGTCTTCCTCTGCCTGCTCCTTTGCTAAGGAAACAGCCTTATCAAGGAGTGCTATGAGGTTCGAAAACAAATCCCTGTAAAGTCCTGATGGGATAATAGTTATATCTATCCTTGCCCTGCCGAGTTCCTTTCGTGGTATTGCCTCAACACCGACTACCTTCCCACGCTCATCCCATTTCGGCCTTATCCCCATGAGATACATAATCTGGGAATCCATCACCCCTTCGTGTCTGATGGTCTCAACACCCCATAGATTAAATGTGAGTTTGTCAGGGTATGTGCCGTGCCTCTGCTTATACCCTTCAATAAGCTCCTTTGCTAACTTTACACCCATCTCATATGTCCCTTTTGATGGTATTCTTGTTGGGTCAAAGGAATAAAAGTTTTTACCTGTGGGCAAAGAGTCTGCCTTTCTTAAACGCCCGGTGTTCAAAAACTTCATCCATGGTGTGATAGGCAAAGGAACTTTCTGTCTCATAGCACGGGACATCTTCCCATCTGCGTCCATCCAGTGTAACCCCTCCTGAAATTTTTTGTTCCCTTCAAACGCAGGAGACGGGATGCCTTCGTGTCAGGTTCGGATGAAAACAAAAAGCCATGAAAGCTGCACCTTAATGGTGCAAGGCATTCACGGTTTATTCTTCATCCCATAATTACCCTTCCCCCTTTAAACACCCTTTTCAAGACTATCAGTTCCCCCTCAATTTCACTGTCGAGGAATTCATCTTCCAGCGCTGTCTCGATCGCTTCGCGGACTTCTTTTTCGTATTCATGGGTCGTCGTGAAATAATCGAAAAAACTGCCGCCGTAATTTTCAATATGCTTTAATTTGTAATTGTAAGAACTCAGAATCGTCTCCACATGCATGTAAAGGTCAACCGATCCAAACCAGCTATACCTGTTACCGAGACTGTAAACCATCCAGGACATAGGCGTTACCCTCGAATATACTCATCGGCCCTTTTTGGCTGTAAGAAAGGACCCATCAATCAGTACCCCTGTTTCGTATTACACCTCTTCTTTTGCTCTGCTCAAATCCTTTTTATGGCTTCTTCAAAAAGCCTGTTCAGTTTCTCAGTCTCATTTGAAAGCCTCCTCAGAATCTCGGATAATTCCCGATTATCAAGGGGTGATGCCTTTTCTGCCCAATCTCTGTAAAGCTGAACATGCTCATTGTTATGCTCCAGCCAGTACTGAAGTAGTCTTTTTAGCTTTTTAAGTTCATCCACCTTCTACTCCTTCTAAAAGCAAAAGGCCATGAAGACTGCACCTTCATGGTGCAAAGCCTTCATGGCCTTAATTTCTTTAGTTGAATAAGACTTTGATCCCTGAACTTCGAGTTCAGGATTCTTAATTAAGATAAATAAGTTCCACCTTATTTGTCAAGTCAACAAAATCTATAAGTTGTGATTTCTATATAGATATTTCCTATTTGACATATTGATTATATCTATATTAGATTTACCGGGCAGAGGACACTTCCATGCCTCAAAATCATTTTATTCTGAATGGGAAGGAGGGATAAAACTATGTCTCATCTTAAAAGTTTCTTTGGAACCCGGTGGGGTATTGTTTTGGTGGGCGCGTTTATCGGTGTTTTTGCGGCATTGCTTCAGAAGTGGGGTAACCCGCCGAACATGGGAGTCTGTGTCGCCTGTTTTGAAAGGGACATAGCTGGGGCATTGGGGCTACACAGGGTAGATGTAGTCCAATACATTCGCCCGGAGATTATTGGCTTCGTTTTTGGATCATTGATCTCTGCCTATATCTTTAGAGAATTCCGACCGAGAGTTGGTTCTTCCCCCATTGTCCGTTTCATTTTGGGTTTTTTTGCCATGATTGGAGCCCTCGTTTTTCTGGGATGCCCATGGCGAACCCTGCTCAGGCTCTCTGCAGGGGATGGAAATGCAATTCTTGGACTCTCAGGTCTTATTGTTGGAGTAGGAGTGGGGGTTGTATTTCTTAAAAAAGGTTATAACTTAGGGCGGAATCAGGTTACTTATTCTTCTGTGGGCTGGCTATTACCATTAATTATGGCCTCCCTGTTCGCCTTTCTTGTCTTTGCACCACTGATGGGTGACGGCGGAAAGTCTGGCCCTATATTTTTAAGTGCTAAGGGGCCTGGGTCCATGCATGCCCCTATCATTGTTTCACTAATCGTAGGATTAGCCATAGGATTTCTGGCACAAAGGACACGATTTTGTACAATGGGAGCAATTCGGGATATTATCCTCATTCGGGACTTTCATCTTGCAAGTGGTTTCCTGGCGTTACTTGTAGCAGCTTTTTTAACGAATCTTATTCTCGGCCAATTTCATGCCGGGTTTGAAGGACAGCCCATTGCCCATACTAACCATATCTGGAATTTTGGTGGCATGGTTCTGGCAGGGCTTGCCTTTGCCCTTGCTGGTGGCTGTCCTGGACGTCAGCTTTTTCTCGCAGGCGAAGGAGATGGTGATGCTGCCATGTTTGTCCTTGGCATGATCATTGGGGCAGGTTTCGCCCACAATCTTTCTCTCGCAAGCTCACCAAAAGGCGTGGGCCTTTATGGACCCGCAGCAGTAATCATCGGTCTTTTAATATGTTTATTTATAGGTTTTACTATGAGGGAAAAAGTTGAATAGAGGAGGCTATCATGAGTGAACAACTTGATGCCAGAGGGCTTTCTTGCCCTCAGCCAGTTATATTGACAGAAAAAATGATTGAGCAGCTCAAAAAGGGTAAGCTCGAGGTATTGGTGGATACGGATACAGCAAAAGAGAATATCAGTCGATTAGCTAGAAGAAAAGGCTGGGACATAGAAATTGTACCTGAAGGTAAAAAGTATCGGATGCTGCTCAACAAGGAGTAAGGCTTTTCATGCCAAAATTTTTTCGTCGGGATAGCTCAAAGAAACAGAGAGAGAAAAAAACCGATAGGGGATTCCTGGTTTTTCAGAATACAAGCGAGGTTATTCGTGCCGAGGCTATTCTGAAGAAGGAGGGATGGAACATACGTGTCATGGGGCCACCCCCAGAGCTAAGAACTGGTTGTGATCTGGTCATTGAATTTCCTGTGGTTGAACAGTTGAATATATTGAGAATCCTTGAGGCAAATAGAATTCCTCCCACTAAGGTGGTTCCTGTGGACAGCCCGTTACTGAAACCTGTCGACCTGTTCCATACAAAAGATTTCGGTAAGTATCTGATGGTCAGGGCAGCGAATATGAAATTAACAATAGATAAAGAAACGCTCAAAATAGTTAATATCTCAGGAGGTGGCTGCCCTGATGTCCCTTATCTTGCTGAGGAATTAGTCGGGCGAAATCTTAATATTGCCCCCTCTCCAAGGGATATCGGTCATACGCTCTGTGCATATTGCCTGCACCTCGCTTACGAAGAAACTAAAAAGAAATGCTCTATCTAATTGGTACCATCCCTCTGAAGGGTCTACCCGTTCTTTCAGGTGAGATTATCAAAAATGATAATAATGTAACTATAGGCAAAGACTCCTTCCCCATTCATCGT
>JAGVMY010000130.1 GCA_020053565.1 Thermodesulfovibrionales bacterium | reverse complement strand
ATAAAAGTATCTGCAAAGGCTCAGGGCAAATACAAGAAACAATCAGGTGGTCGCGGACAATACGGCGATTGCTTTATAGAAATAGAACCACTTCCCCGAGGCGGAGGATATGAATTTGTTGACAGGATTGTTGGTGGAGTGATTCCCCAGCAGTACAGGCCAGCCGTCGAGAAGGGAATAATTGAGACCATGCGTGAAGGTGTTATTGCCGGATATCCAGTTGTTGATTTAAAAGTGACATTATTTGATGGGTCTTACCATTCTGTGGATTCTTCGGAGATGGCTTTCAAGATTGCAGGCTCAATGGGTTTAAAAAAGGCTATACAGAATGCAAAAGCAATACTCCTCGAACCAATAATGAAAGTTGAGGTGATAACCCCTGATGACACACTCGGTGCAGTAATAGGTGATCTTAATTCAAAGAGGGGCAGGGTTCAGGGAGTAGAACCACAGGCAGGTGGTAACCAGAAAATAACTGCACTCGTCCCTATGGCTGAAATGCTCACCTACGCTAATCAACTCCACAGCCTTACCTCTGGCAGGGGACTTTATTCGATGGAATTCTCATATTATGAAGAGGTGCCGAGCCATCTTGCACAGAAAATAATCGCAGAGCGTGAAGCTCAGAAAAAGGAAAAAGCAGAATAAGGTAATCATGTCTAACAAAAAAAACCAAGCGAACTCATTACACTATAAGAAAAGCCTCAACCTTCCACAGACAGACTTTCCGATGAAGGCGAACCTTACTCAGAAAGAGCCAGAGGTAATGAAGTTCTGGGAAGAAAAAAAGATATATGAAAAGATTCAGGAAAAAAACAAAAATAATACGCATTACATTCTTCATGATGGGCCTCCTTATGCAAATGGCCCCATCCATATTGGTCATGCCTTAAATAAGATTCTCAAAGATATAATCGTAAAATATAAATGCATGAAAGGTTTCTACTCTCCCTATGTGCCAGGCTGGGATTGCCATGGCCTCCCGATAGAACATCAGGTTGATAAAAATCTCGGCGATAAAAAAGACAAGGTAGATATCCTTGAAAAAAGAAGACTCTGTAAAGAGTATGCGGCACAATTTGTTGAGATTCAGAGAGAAGAATTCAAAAGACTCGGGGTTTTTGGCAACTGGTCATCACCGTATCTCACGATGTCTCATGATTATGAGGCATCGATTGTAAGAGAGTTTGCGAAATTTGTGAAAGGTGGTTACGTATATAAAGGAAGAAAGCCTGTATACTGGTGTCCGTCATGTATTACTGCCCTTGCAGAGGCAGAAGTTGAGTATGCTGAAAAGGAATCACCATCAATCTTTGTAAAGTTTAGAGTCCTGAATTCGGAATTACAAGATAGATTTCCAGACATTGCAGACAAAAATGTTTTCATTGTCATATGGACGACAACCCCCTGGACATTGCCTGCAAATCTTGCATTGGCCATGCATCCTGATTTTGATTATGCTGCAGTAGAAAAAAATGGAGATGTGTACATAGTAGCAGAAGGAAGAGTTGAATACCTGAAGGAGAGAGCCGGCCTTGATGGAAGAGTGCTCACAAAAATAGAAGGGAGAAAGTTTGAAGGGATAAAGACTCTACATCCACTTGCAGACAGAGAATCCAGAGTGGTACTCGATAATTTTGTATCCCTTGATGAGGGCTCTGGTATTGTCCATATCGCACCTGGTCATGGTGAAGATGACTATAAAATCGGCTTGAGATATGGCCTTGACATCTATGCTCCTGTAGATAATAAAGGCAAATTTAAATTTTCAGGAAAACAACCTGAACTCTCAATGCTCGAGGGGCAGTCTGTGTTCAAGGCAAATGCAATAATAATAGATATCCTTAAAAAGAACAATGCATTGATCAAAGAAGAAAAAGTTATCCATTCGTATCCCCATTGCTGGAGGTGCAAAAAGCCTGTCATTTTCCGTGCGACGGAACAATGGTTTATCTCAATCGAACACAATAAGTTACGGGAGCGATGCCTCAATGAGATTGATAACGTGCAATGGATTCCTCTATGGGGAAAGGACAGAATTTATGGAATGGTCTCGAACAGACCTGACTGGTGTATATCAAGGCAGAGGGCATGGGGAGTACCAATCACGCTCATAAAATGCGGAAGTTGCGGAGAGTATATAAAAGAGGATGACGTGCTCGACAGGATTATAAAATCTGTTGTAGAAAATGGCGCTGATATATGGTTTATAAAAAAAGCAGACGAGTTTCTCCTTCCTGGATACACATGTAAGAAATGCGGAGGAAACTCATTTTCAAAAGAGACTGACATACTTGATGTCTGGTTTGATTCTGGGGTAAGCCACGCTGCGGTCATCGGGATGGACAAAAGGCTCACCTGGCCTGCAGACATGTATCTTGAGGGAAGTGATCAGCACAGGGGATGGTTCCAGAGCTCGCTCATTACCGCAGTGGGGACAAAAGGCAAAGCACCTTACAGGACTGTACTCACACATGGTTTCGTTGTTGATGGTCAGGGCAAAAAGATGTCCAAATCTCTCGGAAATGTAGTTGGACCACAGGAGGTGATAAAGACTCATGGTGCGGAGATATTACGATTATGGGTCTCTGCTGAAGATTACAGTGATGACATAAAGATCTCAAAAGAGATCCTCGACAGGCTCACAGAGGCATACAGGAAAATAAGAAACACATGCCGGTTCTTACTCGGCAACCTTTATGATTTTGACTATAAAGATTACAGCTCTGATCTTTTAAAGATTGACAGATGGGCAATGAGCAGGCTTCAGAAACGTATAAAAAGGGTCACCTCAGCATATGAGAACTATGATTTCCATGAGGTTTTTCACACCCTTTACAACTTCTGCGTTGTGGATATGAGTTCTTTCTATCTTGATGTCCTGAAAGACAGACTCTATACATTTAAATCAACCTCTGTAGAAAGGCGTGCTGCACAATGGGTTCTCTCTCAGATACTTTCTGCAATGACACGATTAATGGCTCCTGTACTTTCATTTACCGCGGAGGAGATGTGGCAGAGTATAGGGCATAGAGCACAGAGCATGGAGCAAACAATGCCCGACTCAGGAGAGTCTGTGTTCTTCTCTTCTTTTCCGGAATTTAATGAACGGTACTTTGACGATGAACTCGAGAACAGATGGGAAGATTTATTCATACTGAGGAATGAGGTGAATAAGGCACTCGAGATCAAAAGAGCAGAACGGCTTATAGGCAATTCCCTTGAAGCAAAGGTTATACTCTATCTCCCGGAGAACTATCGTGCTCTCCTCACACAGTACAGAGATTTCTTACCAACCTTTTTTATTGTTTCAGCTGTAGAGATTGCAGACATAAGGCCTGATGCCTCTTATAAAAGCAGCGAGATAGAAGGGCTTGAGGTGAAGATTGAAAGTGCACCAGGGGCAAAATGTCATAGGTGTTGGAACTGGAGCGAAAGTGTCGGAACATTTACAGATGCACCCGAAATCTGTGAGAGATGTTATAAGGTTATTTCTGAATAAACAATGAGAAGAACCACATATGTACTCCTTATTGTCTCACTTGTTATCGTCATAGACCAGATCACAAAATATCTTATTGTTACTTATTTAAATCCATCTGACTCAGTAAAAATCTTTTCCTTCCTGCATTTAGTGAGCATAAGGAATACGGGTGCTGCATTCGGGATGTTTAAAAGTTTCGGCAATGTTTTTTTTATAATAGTATCGGTAATCGCAATATTTTTTGTACTATGGCTTATGATAAACGGTAAGGAGTGTTATCTCAGCCTTTCACTTGTACTCGGTGGTGCTACAGGCAATCTTATCGACAGAATAATCTACGGACATGTTATCGATTTTATAGACCTTTCGATAGGAAAATTTCACTGGTATGCATTCAATATTGCTGATAGTGCTCTTACTGTAGGGGTGATAATGTTTTTTTTAGGCTCTACATTATTGAAGCATGGAGCAAAACATTAATGCATCCAATAGTATTTAAGATTGGCCCTCTCACCATCCATACCTACGGAGTCCTTGTGGCTGCTGGATTCCTGCTCGGCCTCGCACTTGCTATCAGACAAGCAAAGAAGGAAGGTATCCCGGCAGACAAGATAGTAGACCTCGGTTTCTATATACTTATATCAGCTCTCATCGGATCAAGGCTTTTCTTCGTTGTAATAAATGCTGAACATTATCTTCGAAATCCTATTGATATAGTCAAAATATGGGAAGGTGGCCTCGTCTTTTACGGAGGTATCTTACTCGCTATTCCCACAGCCTACTGGTATATAAAAAAGAATAAGCTCGGTATCTGGAGCACAGCAGATATTTTTGCACCTTCAATCGCAATAGCTCATGCGATCGGAAGGCTCGGTTGCTTTTCTGCTGGCTGTTGCTATGGAAAACCTGCTGAAGGCCTTCCATGGGCAGTCACTTTTACTGACCCTGAATGCCTCGCACGACTTGGCATACCACTTCATCCGACACAACTCTATGAGTCTTTAGGTGAGTTAATTAATTTCCTTATACTCATAACCCTGCGGAGATACAAGTCTTTTAACGGTCAACTCTTCTTCACCTACCTGCTCCTTTATTCTGTCCTGAGGTTTATCATTGAATTCTTCAGAGGCGATGTTGATCGTGGATTAATCACCTCTTCTATCTCATTTCCCCAGGGAATCAGCATCTTGATATTTTTGATTGCCATTATAGGGCTTGTTGTTTT
Organism: Thermodesulfovibrionales bacterium; assembly: GCA_020053565.1. Lineage (GTDB taxonomy): Bacteria > Nitrospirota > Thermodesulfovibrionia > Thermodesulfovibrionales > SM23-35 > VGWZ01. The sequence goes on along the minus strand of JAGVMY010000130.1, from coordinate 160 downwards.
GAAAAAGAGAAGTTCACGAGATAAATCGTGATTGGCCCACAATGGCAAGTTCTTCACAGTATCACTCTATCTTCAATCTCATGTCCCCCAGATTAACCTTCTATATTCTCATAGAATCCCTGAAATAGATATAGGAACCTCTAAGATAGTAAAACCCCTT
>JAGVMY010000093.1 GCA_020053565.1 Thermodesulfovibrionales bacterium | reverse complement strand
ATAGATAAGGAAGCAAGAAAGAGGGGAACAAGTATATATTTTCCTGATAAGGTTATCCCCATGCTTCCAAAAGAGCTGTCAGAGGATTTATGCAGTCTTAAACCAAAGGTTGAGAGACTTTCCCTTAGTGTGGAAATAGATTTTGACAGAGAAGGAGAAAGGCTTACGACAAAATTTTATCCCAGCATGATAAAAAGTGATGAGAGGATGACGTATACATCTGTGAGAAAGATACTTATAGATTATGATCGTAATGAAAGGGCAAGGTATGATTATCTTCTTCAGGATTTCGAATTGATGAATGAATTAAGTAATATTCTGAGGAGCAGAAGACTTAAAAGAGGAAGTCTTGATTTTGACCTTCCAGAGCCAGAAGTATTGCTGGATTTACAGGGACGACCGGAAGCTATTATAAGAGCAGAGAGGAACATAGCACACATAATAATAGAGGAATTTATGATTGCTGCCAACGAGGCTGTGGCAGAATATTTACAATCAACGGGTTTTCCGTGCCTATACAGAATTCATGAAGAACCTGATCCGATGAAACTGGATGAAATAATGAAGTTCATAAAGCCGCTGGTAAAGCTACGGAAAAAATCATTGAAGCCGGCGGACTTCTCAAAATTGTTAATTGAAATAAAGGGAACACCTGGAGAGGAGATTATCAATTATATGGTCTTAAGGAGCCTTAAACAGGCAAGATATTCTCCAATAAATGTTGGGCATTTTGGCCTTGCCTCAAAATGCTATGCCCATTTCACATCCCCTATCAGAAGATATCCTGATCTTGTAGTGCATAGAATACTCAGGAAGGCCTTATTAAAAAGACAGGTATCAAATAAAGAGAGTAAGGAACTTGAAGGTCTTCTTCATACTATAGCCTTTCATTCAATCAGGATGGAACGCCGTGCAGATAAGGCTGAAAGGGAAGCGGTTGACGCAATGAGAGTCTGGTTCATGAAGGATAAAGTGGGTGAAGAATATGAAGGCAGGGTAATAAGCGTGACTCCCTATGGCCTTAAGATCAGGTTAAAAGATTTCTATGTAGAAGGATTCATTCATGTATCCTACATGACAGATGACTTTTATCAGTATAATGAAAGAACCCTGTCTCTTATAGGAAGAAACAAAAGCCGTGTGTTCAATTTAGGAAAGGAAGTGAAGGTGAGGATTGATAAGGTTGATATGGAAGAGAGGGAAATAATATGCGGTCTGTGTTAGACCCGATGCCTTAAAGGTTATCATGAGGAGAAAAATGTCGTTATAAAACCAATAAAATCAATATCTTCGTGTTGTATTTCCGACAAGTATGATAAAATATTAAGATTTGTGATTATTTACAGGAGGTGAAAGATGCCAGAAAAAAATTATTTCTTTACCTCGGAGTCGGTGACAGAAGGTCATCCTGATAAAATAGCGGATCAGATTTCTGATGCAATACTCGATGCGATACTTGCAAAGGATACAACTGCCAGAGTTGCATGTGAGACACTTGTTACAACAGGCCTGGCGTTTGTGGCTGGTGAGATCACCACAAGCTGTTATGTTGAAATACCCGATATTGTGAGAGCGACGATAAGAGAGATTGGTTACACGAGGGCCAAATATGGCTTCGATTATGAGACCTGTGCAGTCATCACATCAATTCATGAACAGTCCTCTGATATTGCTATGGGTGTTGATGTAGGGGGTGCTGGTGACCAGGGTTTGATGTTCGGATTCGCCTGTAACGAAACCGAAGAATTAATGCCCCTTCCGATCTTGCTTGCCCATAAGCTTGCTATGAGGCTGGCTGAGGTCAGAAAGAAAGATATTCTCAGCTATTTAAGGCCTGATGGTAAGACACAGGTAACAGTTGAATACAGGGACGGCAAGCCTTTTAGAATAGACAGCATTGTTATTTCTGCACAGCATAGCCCGCAAATGACACTTAAAGAGATAGAGGAGGACATTGTTGAGAAGGTGATTAAGCCTACACTCCCTGAAGATATTCTCGACGAAGAGCATGTGAAATATTACGTAAATCCAACTGGCCGTTTTGTTGTTGGGGGGCCAATGGGTGATACAGGGCTTACTGGCAGAAAGATTATCGTTGATAGTTATGGCGGAGTTGGAAGGCATGGCGGTGGTTGTTTTTCCGGAAAGGATCCCACAAAGGTAGACAGGTCAGGTTCTTATATGGCGAGATATATCGCTAAAAATATTGTTGCAGCAGGGATAGCTGAGAGAGTTGAACTCCAAATGGCATATGCCATTGGCGTACCTGAACCAGTATCAGTGCTTGCTGATACATTTGGAACAGGCAAGATACCATCAGAGGAGATAGTAAGGATTATAAGGAAGAACTTCGACCTTACACCAAAAGGCATGATTGATACCCTCAATCTAAGGAGGCCTATATTCAAAAAGACAGCTGTCTACGGTCATTTTGGAAGGACTGATCCTGACTTCACATGGGAGAAAACAGATATGGCAGGTACTTTGAAGAAGGAAGCGAAACTATAACCCTATTTTTGGAGGCGGGATGATAAAACATGACATTAAGGATATCAATTTAGCGAAAAAAGGTAAGCTGAGGACAGAATGGGCAGCACAGGAGATGCCTGTATTAAAGAGTATTGCAAAACGTTTTAGCAAAGAAAAACCCCTGAAGGGACTCAGGATATCTGCCTGTCTTCATGTGACAACAGAGACGGCGAATCTTGCAGAGACCCTGAAGGCTGGTGGTGCAGAGGTATTTCTCTGTGCTTCTAACCCTTTAAGTACGCAGGATGATGTTACTGCTTCACTTGTAAGATTTTCCAGCATATCAGTCTTTGCAATAAAAGGAGAGGACAATAGGACGTATTACAGGCATATTAATGATGCCCTGTCATTAAAGCCTCATATTACAATGGACGATGGTGCTGATCTTGTGTCAACAATCCACAAAGAAAGGAAAGTGCTGATTAAGAACCTGTTAGGAGGCACAGAGGAAACTACCACAGGGGTTATCCGGCTGAGGGCTATGGCTGAGAAGGGTGTTCTGAAATATCCTATAATTGCGGTAAATGATGCGTATACAAAATATCTGTTTGATAATCGCTATGGTACAGGGCAAAGCACAATAGACGGAATAATGAGGGCAACGAACAGGCTTATTGCTGGTTCTGTTGTTGTGGTCTCTGGTTATGGATGGTGTGGTAAAGGTATTGCGATGAGGGCAAAGGGTATGGGTGCAAGGGTCATTATTACTGAAATAGACCCATTAAGAGCACTTGAAGCAACAATGGATGGTTTTGAGCTGATGCCTATCAAAGAAGCCTCAAAAATGGGTGATATCTTTGTTACAGCAACCGGGGATATTGATGTAATTTCAAAGGAATGTTTTACCCTGATGAAAGATGGTGCGATCCTGTGTAATTCAGGCCACTTCAATGTTGAGATTGCTTTAGATGCCTTAAAAAATGTTTCAAGAAGCAGAAGGATAATAAGAGACTTTGTCGAGGAGTATACCCTTAAAAATAATAAAAGACTCTATCTGCTTGGTGAAGGAAGGCTTGTTAACCTTGCAGCAGCAGAAGGGCATCCGTCAGCTGTTATGGATATGAGTTTTGCAAATCAGGCACTTTGTGCAGAGCATATCGCAAAAAATTATAAAAAGCTTGAAAATAAGGTTTACGGTGTTCCTGAGGAAATTGATAAAGGAATTGCACGATTAAAGCTTCATGCAATGGGGATAAAGATAGATACGTTGACAGAAGAGCAGAGGAAGTATCTGAAGAGCTGGGAGATGGGGACATAATAAACAGACGTAATAAAAGATAGTTGTAAGTTAAACGAATAATGCAGACATTGTTCAAAAATATATTTAACCAAAATTATTCTTGAAATTGTGACATATAGGCAGAGCATAGCATTTTCGCTCATTCTCGACCCCGATATTCATCGGGGCCTCCGAGGTGAATTCTGTCGAAGACAGAATTCAAAACCGCTCAAATACTATGCCCTGCCTATCGGAGCATTATCTAATATTATTTAGGTTAGAAAAGATGAAAGGCAAAGTGGTTTCTATTAATATAAGCGACAAGAAAGGTGTTCGGAAAAAGCCTGTCAAAAAGGCAGTAATAAAAAAGGACTTTGGTATTGAAGGCGATGCGCATGCATCCGGTACATGGCACAGGCAGATAAGTCTTCTTGCGATTGAGAGTATTAAAAAGATGCAGGCACTTGGACTGAACGTAACCCCTGGTGATTTTGCAGAGAATGTGACCACAGAGGGCATCAACCTTCTCAAACTTCCTATTGGTACAAGGATGACGATCGGTGATACTATAGAAGTTGAAGTAAGCCAGATAGGGAAGGAATGCCATAGCAGATGTAACATCTATTATCAAGCTGGTGATTGTGTTATGCCAAAAGAGGGGATTTTTGT
>JAGVMY010000037.1 GCA_020053565.1 Thermodesulfovibrionales bacterium | reverse complement strand
TGCCTTCATGAATCCATCAAAAAGTATTAGTCCTGCTCTCGCTGTTACCTCATCTTCTGCCCTCTCGATTAGGTTGCATTCCCAAAGCTTTTGTTTTATCATTTTCTTACCCCCTTCTTGGTTTTTTAACCCTTGGGGTGATATTTTATATCACCCCAAACCTTTTAACCAGAAGGGGTTTTACTATCTTAGAGGTTCCTATATCTATTTCAGGGAGATTACCATCCTCCCTTTAATAATGGAGGTTAGGAAAGGTTGCTTGCCAATGAGAGTTTAGGAGAGGTAAAGGCTGGCATTGACAATTTGCTGATAGTTATATTATTTTATTTAATTCTAATTCTCATTGAAAGGTGATGAAATGAAAACTCAGTTTGCGTCTAAAGACGATGTTGAACACAAGTGGTATCTTGTTAATGCTGAAGGTGCTGTCCTTGGAAGGCTTGCAGTCAAAATAGCTAATTACCTGCGAGGGAAAAACAAGCCAGTATTTACTCCCAATAGTGATACAGGTGATTTCATTGTAGTAGTGAATGCAGATAAGGTAAAGCTTACAGGCAAAAAGCTTGATAAAAAAATTTATTATAGGCACTCAGGTTATCCTGGTGGTTTGAAGGCTGAGACTGCAAAAGAGCGGCTCCGCAAAAAACCAGAAGAGGTTATCATTGATGCAGTATGGGGCATGTTGCCAAAGGGAAGGCTCGGCAGGGCAATATTAAAGAAGCTTAAAGTATACAAGGGACCTGAGCATCCCCATAAAGCACAGAAACCAGAAATATTGTCTATATAAAAAATGAATAAAGGAGTGATAGATGGCTGAAATTAAATACAATGCGACAGGCAGGAGAAAGACCTCGATTGCAAGGGTAAGTATGTTACCTGGAGATGGCCAGATTATTATTAATGGAAAACCCGCGGATATATATTTTCCAAGAGAGATATTAAGGATGGTGATACGTCAGCCGATTGAGATTGCGGGAATAACAGGGAAATATAATATTATTGCAAAAGTTCAGGGAGGCGGTCCCACAGGTCAGGCGAGCGCGGTAAGACATGGTATCGCAAGGGCAATTGTGAGCATGGATAGTGACCTCCGTTCGAGGCTTAAGAAAGAAGGCCTTCTCACCAGAGACCCGAGAGAAAAAGAGAGAAAGAAATACGGTCAGAAGGGCGCACGGAAGAGATTCCAATTCTCTAAGAGATAAAATTAATCATGGTACGTGTTGCCATATGTGGTGGCAGTGGATATACAGGTGGCGAACTTCTTCGCATCCTTTCATATCATCCTGAGGTTACCGTTACCGCAGTTACTTCAGAGAGGTCTGCAGGAAAAAAAGTTAGTGACCTTTTCCCGAACATTCATAAGTATTCGAATCTCGTCTATGAGAAGTTAAAAACTGGAGATATTCTTGAGAAGGCTGAACTGTTTTTTATGGCCCTTCCGCACGGGAAGTCACAGGAAGCAGTAGACTTCTTTTTCAGACGTGGTAAGAAGGTTATCGACCTTTCTGCTGATTATAGACTGAAAGATGTGGCGACATATGAAGAATGGTATAAGGTGCCTCATCGCTTTCAAAAAACTCTGAAGGAAGCTGTTTATGGGCTGCCGGAGATTTACAGGAAAAAGATTTCTAAGGCGAGCCTTGTCGCTAATCCTGGCTGTTATCCAACAGGCGCAATCCTTGGAGTTTATCCCGCAATAAAAAATAGACTTATTGATGTGAGCAAAATAGTTATGGACTCAAAATCAGGGACAAGTGGTGCAGGGAGAAGTTCAGATATTGCCTATTCATATTGTGAGGTAAACGAAGGATTTAAGGCATATGCTGTAGCAACCCACAGGCATACTCCTGAAATCGAACAGGAAATTTCTGCTCTCGCACATAAGGATATTAAGGTCAATTTTACACCTCATCTTGCCTCTTTTGACAGAGGCATATTGACAACCATATATGCACCACTTCAAAAGAGAATCAGTACGAAAAAAATATTAGATATCTATAAAAAGTCATATGCGCATGAGCCATTCACAAGGGTTCTTGATGAGGGAAGATTCCCGAATGTGAAGAGTGTACGAGGGACGAATTTATGTGAGATAGGGCTGATTGTGAATATAAGGACAGATACCCTGATTATTGTGACAGCAATTGATAATCTTATGAAAGGCGCATCAGGACAGGCTGTGCATAACATGAATATCATGATGGGAATTGATGAGAAGACAGCACTCGATACGGTTGCATTATTTCCATGAGATTTATATTTAGACTCAAATCCCCAATCCCTTTAATAATATGACGCCAAAAGGTTTCTTATTTTCTACTGTAGAGGCTGCAATCAAAGCACCAGGCCGTAAAGATCTTGCCCTTATTTACTCTGAGAAAGAGGCGTATATTGCAGGCACATTTACTACTAATAAGATTAAAGCAGCACCTGTCAAACTTAATATAAAACAGATACGTTCAGGGAAAGGCCAAGCATTAGTAGTGAATAGCGGAAATGCAAATGCGTGCACAGGGAAAAAGGGCATTCAGGATGCTGTTGAGACTGCGAAACTTGTTTCCAACGGTCTCGACATAAAATCATCACTTGTTTATGTCTGTTCAACAGGTGTTATTGGTACACCAATGCCTATGGAGCGAGTGAGGCCAAAGATTTCTGAATTAACAGGTAATCTTGGCAGGTCAACCATACAGGATGTTGCAAAAGCAATAATGACAACCGACACATTCCCGAAGATTGTAATGAAAAAAGTAAAGCTTGGCAGTAAAACAGGCACAATTGTCGGTATCTGTAAGGGTGCAGGTATGATATGTCCTGATATGGCAACCATGCTCTGCTTCATAATGACAGATAGTGCAGTTGAACAAAAGACATTAGATAAGACACTAAGTGATGCAGTGAATATAACATTCAATACAATTACTGTTGACGGCGACAGGTCAACCAATGATACAGTGCTCATAATGGCTAATGGCATGGCTGGCAATCCACCGATTACAGAAAAATCAAAATCATATGCTACGTTCAAAAACGCCTTATATAACGTTATGTTTGATTTAGCAAAATTAATTGTGAAGGATGGCGAGGGAGCAACAAAGTTTATAGAAATAGAGATAAGAGGGGCAAGGAGTGAGGCAGATGCAAAAAAGGCTGCATTTTCAGTGGCAAACTCGAACCTCGTGAAAACGGCTCTCTATGGTAATGATGCAAATTGGGGTCGCATCATGACAGCCCTTGGATATTCAGGCATTATTGTAAAAGAAGAAAAGGTAGAAATAGTTCTTAATGGGCTTAAAATAGTGCAGAAAGGAATGGGCACAGGTAAAGATAGAGAAGCGAATGAGAGATTAAAAAACAGAGAAATTACAATAATTGTTAACCTCCACCTTGGTAAATCCTCTGCAAAAGTCTTGACCTGCGATCTTACAGAGGAGTATATCAGGATTAACGCAACTTACAGAACGTGAGTTTATTCCCGGGCAGGTTCTGAGTAATTGTTCTTCTATAATGAGAATTTATAAAGTTTTTTCTTGACAAATACTTTAAATTTTGATATATATAAATTTATCAAGCGCCTCGTTATCTCCCCTAAATACTGCTGTCCATATCCCACGGGCAGCAGTATGCTTGATAGTAATCTTTTTCTTAAATTTCAATAAGTTCGTATTTCCTGCTCCCAAGCCCGAGTTTTTCTGCCTCTTCTATCTGAAGCCAGTATTGCTTTTCAGATAACTTAAACAGGATATAATCTCC
>JAGVMY010000039.1 GCA_020053565.1 Thermodesulfovibrionales bacterium | reverse complement strand
GAGGTGTATATAATGAGGTGTATATAATGAGGTGTATATAATAATAATGATAATAAAGAAGGTTTCAAAAAGGGTTGCAACAACCTGTAAGTGTAAAAGCTCCTGTTAACCCATCATACATATACTTTGCAGGGCGGGTTTTCATGAGAACCTTCCCCATTTTTAAATTAAAGCCTCGCCCTGCAGAGCCATTCGTTCATGTGTACCTCACCAAGTAAATACCCTGAGATTGGTATTTTCTGTCCCTCGAAAAGAACATGCCCGTCAGGAGGTGAGTAATTTCATTGTCTCAGAATGGCACCTTTTCCGGTGGTCTCCTCTCGGGAACATACACATGCACAATGTTCCCCTCGTTCCAGTCCTTTGAAACATAGAGGTTACAATAGCAGCTTCCAAATAAAGTCTAAAACAGCTTTTCTTAAGAGAATGGGGAAACAGAAAAAAGAAAAATATGAGAAGTACCCTTAAACTTATTCTATTATCTTTGGCACCCTGTAGAATTTATCCGTACTGTCAGGTGCGTTTATGAGAGCATCTTCTCTTGGAATTGAATATCCGGGAACATCATCCCTCATGACATTGAGTAATGACAGGACATGGGAAGTTGGCTCGATATTTTTTGTATCAAGCTCTTTCAGTTCTTCCATGTACTCAAGAATACTGTTCAACTGTGAACCAAATAACTCCTTTTCTTCTTCAGAAAGAGAAAGCCTTGCCAATAGTGCAATATGTTCAATTTCATCTCTGGATATCATCATCCCGTAATATCCTGCATTCCTCACTACATCTTTTGCAGATTTGCAAACTTAACCGCAAGTCTCTTCACCCCGATGTTCGGGAAGTTGACAATTACCTTCAGATCATCTCCGTCTCCAAAACAATCACGCACCACACCAACGCCCCAGGTGGGATGCTTTACCCTGCATCCTGTTGCATAGAGTCTGAAAGAATCAACCTTTACTTTTATATGAGTAATTTTTATCGTTGGATGGTGTGATACCTTTTCTACCAGTTGGCAGCAATTCCTGGGAATATCTTTCAGGAACCTTGATGGTTCCTGGTTTTGTAACTTTGAGTATAATCTCCTCTTGCTCGCACCGGTAATCCAGAGTATATCTTTTGCCCTTGTCATTCCCACATAAAACAGCCTGCGTTCTTCATCAATTTCATCTGTACTCCCTAATGCCTTAAAATGTGGCAGTACTCCCTCTTCAACTCCTATGATAAATACACCAGGAAATTCAAGACCTTTTGCGCTGTGTAATGTCATGAGTGAAACATAATCCCCTCTTTTAATCTCATCCATGGTAGTCAATAATGACACCTTATCGATAAAATCCTTAATATCCTTCCCCTCACCAAACGAAATGAGCTCTGCAACATTCTTTGCTCTTTCTTCATCCAGAGTTTCTGCATATCCTGATTTTTCAAATACCGCTTTTAACATTTCTGCTGCAGATTTATACTTTGCAGATGAGAAGCCCTCGATCAGCTTTGCAAATTCAGTAAGTTTATCTTTTACCAGAGAGGCCAAACTATCAGCGCGTATGGTCACCTTCATGGCATCAAATAACGATACAGATTTTTTCTTTGCCTCATGCTCTATCTTCGAAAGGGTTGATGCCCCTATCCCCCTCGGCGGACAATTGATAATCCTCCTGAAGCTTACATTGTCTCCATGGTTGAGCGATAACCGCATGTATGCAATTGTGTTCTTTATCTCCTTCCTCTGGTAAAAACTCACATTGCCAAAAACACGGTACGGGAGGCCTTCTTCACGCAATGCATCTTCTATAGCCTTTGACTGGAGATTTACACGATAGAATATTGCAAAATCCCTGTAATTGAATCTCCCTTTCAGATAGAGTTCCTTTATAACCTTCGCAACAAATTTCGCCTCTTCCCCGTAAATATCAAACCAGCAGTAGTATACCTTTTCACCCCAACCTCTCTCTGTCCAGAGACTTTTATATTTCCTTTCAGAATTCCTTGAAATCACCGCGCCTGAAACAGTAAGTATATTCTGTGTAGAACGATAGTTTTGTTCCAGTCTCACAAGTTTTGCTCCAGGAAAGTCATTCTCGAAATTCAGTATGTTACTGACATTCGCACCTCTAAATTTATATATGCTCTGATCGTCATCTCCCACAACACATATCTTTCTGTGCGCAGAGGCAAGAAGTTTGAGAAGAGAGTACTGGGCATAGTTCGTATCCTGGAACTCATCAACGAGTATGTAGGGATACATATTCTGGTACTTTTCAAGTAACCCGGGGTTATTCTCAAATAGTTTCACTGTGAGCATAATCAGATCATCAAAATCAAGGGCGTTACACCTCTTGAGTTCATCCTGATACCTCACATAAACCTTTGCCAGTTTCTCATCGAAACCAAAACCGTCACCTGAGGAAAGGAACTCTTCAGGTCCTATGAGAGAAGACTTTAAAAAGCTTATCCGTGATGTAATGCCTTTGTAGAGGGCTTCATAAATTTTGAACTCCTTTAGTATATGCCTCACAAGGTTGTACTGATCATCATCATCATAAATGGAAAAATCATAGCCGTAGTCAAGAACTTTTATCTCTTTTCGAAGAATTCTATTACACTGTGAATGAAAAGTGCCTATCAGGCAGGAATTAATATCTTTCTGTAACAGAGCAGATATCCTCCCTTTCATTTCATCAGCTGCCTTATTTGTAAATGTAACGGTAAAGAGCGAATCCGGGTGTAATTTTTTTGTTTTTACAAGATGGAAAAATTTGTGAGCAATAACTCTGGTCTTGCCACTTCCTGCACCAGCTAATACAAGTAACGGTCCTTCAGTATGATTGAGGGCTTCCTTCTGCTGGGGATTTAAATCTTGCATAGGAATCTCCTTTGATAATTTATCTTAACAGATTTAAGTTATTTAAATCTACCACTTCATCCTGTCGCATCACTACTGTCTTTTTTACGTCTGCATAATTCATGAGTTAAAACCCGGGAAATCCAAAAAACAAAAAAAAGTTTTTATT
>JAGVMY010000042.1 GCA_020053565.1 Thermodesulfovibrionales bacterium | reverse complement strand
GCAGAATCCAAAAATTAAAATATTCACATCTGCTTTAGTAGAAAAGATTGATGGCGCTCCTGGTATTTATGATGTCACAGTAAAACGTAATGGGGGTGTCGAGACTTTCAGAGCTGGAGCGATAGTTGAGGCTGCCGGTACCGTACCATATGATGCAGCAAAAATTACCCATCTTGGTTTTGGTAAATATCCCAATGTCATCACGAACTATATGATGGAGGAATTTGCCTCAAAGGGAGCAATTGTACGTCCCTCAGATGGGAAACCTGCGAAGAGCGTTGCCTTTATTCAGTGTGCAGGACAGAGGGATGAAAATTATTTGCCTTATTGTTCAGCAACCTGCTGTACCGAGTCTCTTAAGCAGGCAAAATATGTGAGAAATCAAGACCCTGATGCAAAGGTTTTTATATTTTACAGAGATATGAGGACGCCGGGTCACTATGAATATTTTTATAAGAGCATGCAGAATGATCCGGGTGTATTCATGACAAAGGGAGAAGTGAAGGGCATTACAGAGGATGAGAATAAAAATCCTATAGTAGAAGTAGAGAATACTCTTTTGGGTGAAAAGATCTCTGTCAATGTTGACCTTGTTGTTCTTGCCACAGGCATGGTTCCAGTCACTGCATTAGGGGAAGAGATATTACCTCCTGGTGTAAATCCGGGAGACGAGTTTATCCCCTATGTGATGATTGAAACAGATATCTTAAATCTTGGGTACAGGCAGGGAGGAGAGTTACCTTCTCTCGCGCATGGGTATCCTGACTCAAACTTTATCTGTTTTCCTTATGAAACTCGAAGAACAGGTGTGTATTCTGCCGGTACTGTAAGGGCACCTATGGATATAACATTTAGCAAGGAAGATGCTACGGGTGCAGCCCTGAAGGCGATACAGTGTATTGAGTTAACATCAAGGGGTGAGGCTGTGCATCCAAGGGTGGGTGATATATCCTATGCAGACTTCTTTATGCAGAAATGTACGCAGTGTAAAAGATGTACAGAGGAATGTCCCTTCGGTGCAATCAATGAAGACGAGAAGGCAAACCCACTTTACAGTCCGACCCGCTGCAGAAGATGTGCAGTGTGTGTAGGTGCATGTCCTGAAAGGATTATTAGCTTTAAGAACTACTCGGTTGACATGATCGGAAGTATGGTCAAAAATATAGAGGTTCCTGAAGAAGAAGAAGAAAAGCCGAGGGCTATAGTTTTCGCCTGTGAAAATGATGCTTATCCAGCGCTGGATATGGCTGGAATCAACCGCCTGCAATTTAATGCATTTGTAAGGGTTGTTCCTTTGAGATGCATAGGATCAATGAACCTGGTATGGGTGGCAGATGCCCTTTCAAAGGGTATTGACGGAATCCTTCTCATGGGGTGTCAATATGGCGAAGATTATCAGTGTCATATGGCTACAGGAAGCCACCTGGCAAAAATCAGACTGTCGAAGGTTGCAGAAACACTGGACAGGTTAAAGCTGGAGTCTGGAAGGGTACAGATGACACAGGTATCTATTGCAGATTACCAAAAAATACCCCAGATCCTCAATGAATTTATGGAAAAATTGAAGGAAATTGGTCCCAATCCATATAAAGGGTTTTAGGAGGTAAAAGGATGTCAAATCAATTAATAAAACCAGATTTGAATTTTGTAAAAGATGTAATTGCCTCAGGAGGGGAATCCCTTAAAAAGTGTTTCCAGTGTGCAACCTGTTCAGTTGTATGCAATTTATCTCCTGATGACAAACCCTTTCCGAGAAAAGAAATGATCTATGCCCAGTGGGGGTTAAAGGACAAACTTTTCAGTAATCCTGATATCTGGCTCTGTCATCAGTGCAGTGACTGCACTGCATATTGTCCGAGAGGGGCAAAGCCGGGAGAAGTCCTCAATGCAGTGAGAAAGCTGTCTATACAGAATTATTCAGTACCGCGATTTTTGGGAAAGGCTGTCGGCAGCCCTTCTTATCTCGTTCTTCTTTTTGCAATTCCTGTTGTCGTGTTTCTTGTACTCCTTGCATCACTTGGTCACCTGAGCATATCAGACATTCCAAGAACGGCAAGCGGTGGTATTTCCTATGCAAAGTTTTTACCTTCACTCTACGTTGATAGTGTTTTTATGCCAATAGCTGCTTTTGCAGTGGCAGTATTTGCCTTTGGGATTTACAGGTACTGGAATGATTTAGCACGCGCAAATAGTGAAGCTCGATGGCGGATGGTGCTTAAGGGCGGCCTTATAAACACAATTATCTCAACCATTGGTGTGATATTGTCACATAGACTATTTAAGAAATGTGATGTAGTAAAAGATCGGCAGATATCACACTTATTGGTATTTTACAGTTTCATAGGGCTTGCCATTACAACAGCATGGGCTGTTGCTTATCTCTATGGCCCAGCGATCATGAAACTTTTGGGTTTGAAACCATTTTCCTGGCTGTTGGGAGAATCACCTTATCCACTCACAGATCCCTTGAAATGGCTTGCAAACATAAGTGCATTGGCGCTTATTGTCGGTATTACCCTGGTTGTGAGCAACAGGTTAAAAAATAAGGAAAAGGCAGGAAAAGGGAGCTATTTTGACTGGCTCTTTATAACTGTTGTTTATTTAGTAGCACTATCAGGTATACTTGCTGAGGTATTTAGATTAGCGGATATTGCAATCTTGGCTTATCCGGTCTATTTCATTCATCTTGTAGTGGTATTTTTCCTGTTTATATACGCGCCATTTTCAAAAATGGCACATATGGTTTATAGAGCAACAGCAATGGTTTTTGCAAAAAGTACAGGCAGGGAAATTTAACCCTTTAAAGTATCAAGGAATACCATAAAAGAAGGAGGTGAAGGGGGGAGGTTAAGAATACGTAAAAGGGCGTGAAAGTATTTTACTCTTCGAGTAGAATTTTTACTTTTCACTTAATTGGAAGGAGGGGTATATGAGTAGTATTATTTTATTTGCCTTAGTCTGCGGTGCAATAGGCGTTTTATATGCTCTAGCGACCGCAGCATGGGTATCCAAGCAGGATGCTGGAAGTGAGCGTATGCAACAGATATCAGGTGCTGTAGCAGAAGGTGCTGCTGCTTTTCTCAAACGTGAATATACGACTGTTGCAATGGTAGGAGTAGTAATTGCTATCTTACTGATTTTCCTGGGCATATGGACAGCAATTGGTTTTGTAATCGGAGCAGTTGGTTCTGCACTTGCTGGCTATATAGGCATGATGGTTTCCGTAAGGGCTAATGTCCGCACTGCACAGGCTGCATACAAAGGGCTCGGTGCAGCACTGAAGCTTGCATTCAAAGGCGGATCAGTTACAGGCATTATGGTTGTCGGTCTCGGTATTCTCGGCTTGGCCGGTTATTACTTTATCGCAAAATCATATGCAGGTGAAAATGCATTTCATGCTCTTATAGGGCTTGGTTTTGGATGTTCTTTGATGAGCGTCTTTGCCCGTATTGCAGGCGGTATTTACACAAAGGCTGCTGACGTAGGTGCCGACCTTGTTGGAAAGGTCGAAGCAGGAATACCGGAAGATGATCCAAGAAACCCTGCAGTTATTGCTGATCAGGTGGGTGACAATGTGGGAGACTGTGCAGGTATGGCTGCAGACCTGTATGAGACATATACAGTTACACTTGTTGCAGCAATGCTTCTTGCAAAGACTGTTTTTGGGGCGGGGAGCCCATGGGTTGAATTCCCGCTTCTAATCGGCGGCATTTCAATAATAGCTTCTGTTATTGGCACATATTTTGTGCGCCTTGGCAAGAGCCAGTATATAATGGGTGCCCTATATAAAGGGTTGGCAGTCTCTGGCATACTTGCTGCAATCGCATTTTACATTGTATCAACAAGGTTTATTGCAAGACTTTCAGGAGCTGATGCAGGAGTCTTTACTGCCAATAGCGTGTTTCTCACAGCAGTAATAGGGCTTGTCCTTACAGGTCTCATAGTTATGATTACAGAATATTTCACATCCACCAGTTTTTCTCCTGTTAAGCATATAGCAAAAGCAAGCCTTACAGGCCATGGAACAAATGTTATTGCCGGACTTGCAGTCAGTATGAAGTCAACAGGCATGCCTGTTTTAGTAATCGTTGCTGCTATTCTTGGTGCGTATGCATTAGGAGGTGGGTTTAGCGGTAATCCAGGAGCCGGTCTTTTTGCAATTGCCCTTTCAGCGGTTTCGATGCTTTCCATGACTGGTATTGTTGTGGCCATTGACTCATACGGACCAATAACTGACAATGCAGGAGGTATCGCTGAGATGGCAGAACTGCCTAAGGAGATTCGTGCGATAACAGACCCGCTTGATGCAGTTGGAAACACAACAAAGGCAGTTACAAAGGGTTATGCTATTGGCTCGGCAGCTCTTGCTGCCTTGGTTCTGTTTGCAGAGTATTCAAGGTCTTTTAAAGAGGCACTTTCATTTGACCTTTCAAACCCGATGGTTCTGGCAGGTCTGTTTATTGGTGGATTACTTCCATACTATTACGGTTCACTCCTGATGGAAGCGGTTGGAAAGGCTGCTGGTAGTATTGTAGAAGAGGTCAGAAGGCAGTTCCGTGAGATAAAAGGAATTATGGAAGGCACAGGGAAGCCAGAGTACGGCAAGTGTGTTGATATTGTAACAAAGGGTGCAATCAAACAGATGATGGTTCCTGCCCTTATACCTGTTGTTATACCGATACTTGTCGGATTATTTTTAGGTAGGGAGGCACTGGGTGGAGTCCTTATCGGAAGTATAGTCACAGGGCTTTTCCAGGCAATAGCCATGACAAGTGGTGGAGGCGCATGGGACAACGCCAAGAAATCCTTTGAAGTAGGCGTTACCGACGACAAAGGTGTCGTACACAAAAAGGGGAGTGATGGACACAAAGCCTCTGTCACAGGCGACACGGTTGGTGATCCATATAAGGATACAGCAGGTCCAGCAATTAACCCTATGATTAAAGTTATCAATATTGTTGCACTGCTGATTGTTCCGCTTATTTAACGTTTTGACATATCTTTAAAGGCCGACAGACTTTACTGTCGGCCTTTTTATTCTATAAGTATTCAAGAATTTTAAAATTAAAACAGAGAGGATTCAGTCAAGATGCGCAATACAGGTGTAGTAGAACCTGATAAACTTACTTTACCCAAACGTTGTATAAAATGAAGGGCAGACATGCTGAAAAACCTTTTCAAAGCAACAATATTTTATTATGATACACATGAATGCAGACACAACTTTAAGTTCATTTTAAATAAAGGCTGGCTGGCCAGTCTAAAGGATAATAAGGTGTTGCTGGGAAAGCTTTTATCAGCACATCTGCCCTTCAAAGAAAGAAAATGTTTTGCAACTGGTGGGTTTAGATACAGAATTTCATTTATTTGAAAAAATAAAGGAAGACGATATTGCCATGCCCTTCGGGCTCGCAATGACAGTGTAAATAGCTTGTTTATTAATTATTGGTTATTGGAATTTATTTGATATTTGATTATTGTTTATTGGTGATTGACAGAAGGAGGATTGTATATGTCAGATATTAAAAGGATGTATCGCACAATTATGGATGACCATTTCCCTGACGAGATGATTATCAAATTCGGGAATCAGACATTAATTTATAAAAAGAGGACATGGAAGATACCCGATAATAAGACAGGCGAATTAATCGAAAAAGGTCTCCGTTATGGTGAAAATCCTGGCCAGGAAGCTGCAGTCTATGAACTCATCAATGGAAATTTGATACTTGGGGATTG
>JAGVMY010000134.1 GCA_020053565.1 Thermodesulfovibrionales bacterium | reverse complement strand
GTGTTGCCGCCAGGTGTATTCATCACGACAATTCCCTTTTTCGTTGCTGCTCCTTTGTCAACATTATCAAGGCCTGAGCCTGCACGGCCTATGACCTTCAGATTTATCGCAGCATCTATTATCTCTGAGGTAACCTTTGTTGCAGACCGTATTACCAGGCCATGATAATCAGCAATGCATTCTCTCAGTTCCTTAGGTTTCATCCCTGTTTTCACATCAACATCAAGCCCTGCATTTTTGAGTATCTCTATCCCTTTCAAAGAGATGTTATCACTGACGAGAATCTTCATGCATCTCCCTAATCCATTAACAGTTCCTGAGCCACTGCGACACCCGTGCCAAGTTTTACCGGATGGTCCATTCCTTTCAGTACCATCTCAATTCCAGCAATTGCTGCGATGATATCAAACCTATCTGAGTATCCTAAATGTGCAATTCTAAATATCTTTCCTCTTGCTTTATCCTGACCACCAGCTGCGGTGATACCGTATTTTTCGCGGAGATTCTTATATACTGCCTGACCATCTATACCAGGAGGCGTCATAATTGCTGTCACTGCATTTGACGGAGATTCTTTTGCATAAAGCTCTAATCCAAGGGCTTGAACAGCCTTTCTTGTTGCATTTGCAAGTCTCTCGTGTCTTTTAAATACATTCTCAAGTCCTTCAGCCTGAAGTATCTTTAAACTTTCATTCAATCCAACAATAAGTGAGACCGGCGATGTAAAGTTTGTCTGGTTTTTGGCGAGATTTTCTCGCTCTTTCTTGAAATTAAAATAGAATTTTGGCAATTTTGAGATTTCTGCCTTTTTCCATGCCTTTTCACTCACACTCACAAAGGCAAGCCCCGGTGGAAGCATCACACCCTTCTGCGACCCTCCTATCATTATATCTATTCCCCACTCATCAGTTCTCAGGTCATGGGCAACAAGTGCGCTGATCGCATCAACTATAAAGAGAGTATCTTCATATTTCTTCACAACAGACGCAAGAGTCTTTATATCGTGATATATACCGGTTGAGGTCTCTGATGCCTGAACAAACACACCTTTTATAGAACCATCCTTTTTAAGCTTCTCCTCGATTATTTCAGGTTTGACCGCATAACCCCATTCAACAATAACCTCATCAACTTCCAGGCTATATGCCTGGCATATCTTTACCCATCGTTCTCCAAATTTTCCTCCGTTTATCACAAGAACCCTGTCTCCACGGTTAAAGAAATTATTCACTGATCCAACCATTCCCCCTGTGCCTGTTGAACACAGGATGAGTACATCGTTCTTTGTCTGATATAACCACTGTAAGCCCTTTTTTGCAGAATCAAGTATAGGGAGAAAATCCGGTGCCCTGTGGTGTATTACAGGCATTGCCATTGCGAGCAACACTTCCGGAGGAACAGGTGTTGGACCAGGGGCTAACAGATAACGCTTTAACATAGCAAAACCTCCTCACATTCGCAGAAAGTCAAGAGTTAAAAGTTGTGCATTAAGAACTACTGAACTTCTAAACTCTTTTAACTTTTTACCTTTACATTTATATTTTGTTTCTTGATTAAGCTAATAAAATTACCACAATGAGTGATGTTTGGTCAAGGGCAACTACTTTACATTATCCCGATTTGAGGATTATAATTAAGTTTATGAAAAAGAAGATATTTTTTGGTATTGTTATCCTTTTATTGGGTTTTCTCTTAGGTGGGATATCATTTTACATTCTTGGTCAAATCACCGGGCAACAAAGGGGATATCTGCCCTACACTACCACACCAAATGTGCCCCGTCAGGTACTTGAAACAAACAGGGCATTTTCCGAGATTGTCAGTGCTGTTTCGCCCTCAGTCGTCAATATATCCACCACAAAGGTAATAAGAAGACACCAGGATCCCCTTTTGGGTGATCCTTTCTTCGACTTATTTAGCCCTTTCCATGATTTCAGGACACCAAAGAAATGGAAAGAACAGAGCCTTGGTTCTGGTGTGATCGTTTCACCAGATGGATATATAATCACAAATAACCATGTAGTCGAAAAGGCAGACGAGATAAGGGTTACACTTCTTGATAAGAGGACGTTTAAGGGAAAGATTATGGGTGCTGATCCTAAAACAGACATTGCAGTAGTGAAAATAGATGCGGGCAACCTTCCTACCATCCCATGGGGTGACTCTGAAAAATTGCAGGTTGGAGAGTTTGTTCTTGCAATAGGTAACGCTTATGGCTTGAGCCATACGGTTACAATGGGGATAATAAGCGCTGTCGGGAGAGCAAATGTTGGAATTGCAGACTATGAAGACTTCATTCAAACAGATGCGGCCATAAATCCCGGCAATTCGGGTGGGCCACTTGTCAACATAAAAGGAGAACTTATCGGGATAAATGCAGCGATATTTTCCAGAACAGGGGGATATCAGGGGATTGGTTTTGCAGTTCCCAGCAATATGGTACGCCTTGTTATGGACCAGCTTGTTCAAAAAGGAAAGGTTACCCGGGGATGGCTCGGTGTGAGCATACAGGGACTCACGCCTGAAATCTCACAGAAGTTTGGCCTTAAAAAATCACAAGGTGCCCTTGTGAGCGATGTGTTGAAGAATAGCCCGGCTGAAAAGTCTGGTATGAATAGAGGGGACATAATCCTTGAGTTTAATGGGAAAGAAGTGAAAGATGCGAGCAGCCTGCGAAACATGGTTGCTCAGAGTAAGATAGGAATTGAAATACCCATTAAGATACTCAGGTCCGGGAAGGAATATACAGTGAAGGCAACTATTGCTGAATTGCCAAGAGAAACAGCAGAGGTTACACCTTCTGAATCACCTGAGGACTCAGAAGTAAAGGCACTTACCGGCCTTACTGTTATGGGCCTCACAAAAGAAATAGCAAGACAGCTCGGTCTCAATAAAGATGAGAAAGGAGTTGTGGTAGTGCGAGTAGAACCCGGGAGTCCGGCAGATGAAGCGGGGATAAAAAAGGGCGATATTGTAAAAGAGATTGATAGAAAACGAGTAGATACCATGGACGATTTTAATAAAATTGCTTCAAACATAAAAAAGAATGAGACTGTTCTTCTCTTTATTAACAGGGGGAACAAAAAATTCTATGCTCCTCTCAGGGCATCTTAAAAAACAATGAAGCAGCATTAATTTAAATTTTTCGTTGGTCGTCATTGATAATTTTTACTTTACCAAGGAAGGAGGTGATACAGAATGATTATTATAAGACTTGCAATCTTCATAATTTTTACATTTTCTGGTTATATCTTAGGCATGAAGTATAACTACGAGATTTACGGCATCCTGTTAGGAGGTTTTTTAGGTCTTATTGCTGTAGCTATTGAACCAGTATTTAAGAAGGTGAATCTCGGGACAATTATTGGAGGAATTTTAGGTATTTCATTCGGGCTTTTATTTGCAAACCTTCTTATAATACCGTTTAAACCTATTTTAGGTGAGGATATCACCACTATATCTGTTGGATTAATGGCGGTATTTGGCTATGTGGGACTTCTTCTCGGCCTGAGCAGAGGCAAGGGAATTTCAATTGCGGGTATCTTCAGACTTTTCAGAGGACAGGGCAGTGAAGAGAACATTAAAATCCTTGATACAAGTGTGATAATTGATGGGCGTATTTCAGATATCTGCGAATCAGGATTTCTCGAAGGTGTTTTCATAATCCCCCAGTTTATTCTCCAGGAACTTCAGCATGTCGCAGACTCGGCCGATTCCACAAAAAGGGCACGGGGGAGGCGTGGACTTGATATTCTCCACAAAATCCAGAAGATGTCCAATATCACTGTTCGGATAGTTGACGAGGATTTCCCGAAGATAAAAGAGGTTGACTCAAAGCTTGTTGCCTTAGCAAGGCTCTTAAACGCAAAGGTAATCACAAATGATTTTAACCTTAACAAAGTAGCAGAACTCCAGGGAGTGTCTGTACTTAATATAAATGAGCTCGCAAATGCGTTAAAACCTGTTGTTCTCCCAGGTGAGACAATGAAGATTTTTATACTTAAAGAGGGAAAAGAATACAATCAGGGAGTTGCATACCTTGATGACGGCACTATGGTTGTTGTAGAAAACGGGAGAAGACTTATAGGTAAAAATGCAGAGGTAACTGTAACAAGTGTGTTACAAACAACAGCAGGAAGGATGATATTCTCAAAACTCAAAGAGGAGAATGAAAGGGAAGAGTTCAGAGCTGTTAAATGAAAAACAAAGTAATTGCAATTGTCCCTGCCGCTGGACTCGGCAAAAGGTTTGGTCAGGGGAGCAATAAACCTTTCCAAACTCTTAAGGGTAAACCTCTTCTTGTGTGGTCACTTGAAATATTTGAAGCAATCGATGAGATTGTGGAGATAATACCTGTTCTCAAAGAAGAAGAGAGAGAGAGAGGGCAGAAGGTTTTTGAAGATTATAATCTCTCGAAGATAAAGAGAATAGCACCAGGCGGAAAAGAGCGACAGGATTCTGTATATAACGGTCTCAAGCTTATAGAGGACAAAAAATGTATTGTCCTCATACACGATGGAGCAAGACCACTCATAGAGAAACATCTCATACAGGAGGCGATAAAAGAATTATCAATCCCCTCCGCCCCCTTTTTTATAAAGGGGAGTGACGAAGGATTAAATGATTGTGACGGCGTGGTCCTCGGTGTTCCGCTGAAAGATACAATTAAGGAAGCAGAAGCAGGAATAATCAAAAAAACCTTGAGAAGGGATTCTCTCTGGGCTATTCAGACACCTCAGGTCTTCCCGTACAATATTATTCTAAGAGCATATGAGAAGGCAATGAATGAGAACTTTTATTCAACCGATGATGCAGCTCTTGTTGAGCGATACGGCGGAAAGGTAAAGGTCATCATGGGATCATATAAAAATATTAAAATTACAACACCTGAAGACCTGGCTATTGCAGAATTCCTGCTTTCGAAGAAAGGATTAAAAGAAACACCTCTATGAGAATAGGAATCGGTTATGACTCTCACTGGCTTGCTACTGGCAGGAGTTTAATACTTGGCGGGGTAAATATTCCATTTGAAAAAGGTCTTCTTGGACACTCAGATGGGGATGTTCTGATTCATGCCATTGTAGATGCAATAATTGGAGCACTTGGCATCGGTGATATAGGCAAGCATTTTCCCGACACGGATCCAAAATACAAAGATGCCTCAAGTGTTGAGATGCTGAAACATATAGTTAATGTAGCTGCATTAAACGGATTTGAAGTATCGTGGATTGATACTACAGTCATTGCTGAACACCCCAAGCTCTTTCCCTATATTGAATCCATGAAAAAGGCAATAGCACAATCCGGAATCCAACCAGAACTGATCAACATCAAGGCGAAGACAAACGAGGGCATGGGTTTCATCGGCCGTGGTGAAGGCATCGCAGCATACGCAGTGTGTCTGTTAAAAAAGGTTTAATCTCTTTTTAACATATCTGAAAGCCTTGCAAACTCTTGAATACTCAATGTCTCTGGCCTTCTATTCGGATCAATCCCCAATTCGACCAGTTTCTCTTTTACATCTTCCTGTATTTTCTTAAGAGAATTGGAAAGCATCTTCCTTCTCTGAGAAAAAGCAGTCTTTATAACCCTGAAGAACAATTCTTCATCTTTCACAGAGACAGAGGTCCTCTCAAGGATTTTTATATGAACAACAGCAGAGTCAACCTTTGGCACAGGTCTGAAAGCACCTTTTGGTATTATAAATTCTAACTTTGGTTTTGCATAATACTGGACCATAAGTGAAAGTACACCATAATCTTTTCCACCTGGTTTTGCGGTTATTCTTTCTGCAACTTCTTTCTGGATAGTGAGCGTCATAGATTCAATATTTTTTCTTGCTTTAAGAAGTCTGAAAATAATCGGGGTTGTAATATAGTAAGGTATGTTTGAAACAACTTTGAATTGAGGAAGATTCTCATAAGAATAGTTCAGAGCATCTCCATGTATTAATTCTACGTTCTGATAATCGGCAAGTTCAATTTTCAGTTTTGCGAATAGCTTATCATCAAGCTCGATCGCAACAACCTTTTTCACTTTCTCTGCAAGCATCTTTGTAAGCCTGCCTGTGCCAGGGCCTATCTCAACAACAAGATCTTCTCCGTGAAGTTGAGCGACCTGAATAATCCTATTGAGTATTGAAGGATCATAAAGAAAATTTTGTCCTAAATGTTTTTTGGCCATTTTTTAAAAGCTGGCAAGCTTGCAAGCTAGTCAGCGAACTTTTTAATAGGTTCACCTCCTCTGACAGTACTAAGGATAATCATACCAGTAAGGAAAAAAGCAGCTACAGACAAAATTGCAGGCCGCTGGCTTCCGAATGTCGTGGATATCAGGCCAAAAACAAGAGGACCAAGAATAGCAGATGATTTTCCGACTAAAGAATAGACCCCGAAATATTCTGCTTCTTTTCCCTCAGGAATAAACTGTATATAAAAAGCCCGAGTAGCTGCTTGAACTGTGCCAAGTCCAAGTCCTGCAACTGAAGCCAGCATCCAGAACTGGGCTTTGGTTGTAATAAAAAAGGCAATTGTTGCAACAGATGTCCACATGAGAAGTGAGAGCATCACTACTTTTTTAGGACCCCATAGATCAATTGGTTTTGCCATGATAAAAGCACCAAATAGGGCTGTAATCTGCACAACGATATAGAGCATAATTAGTTCCTGCGGTTTAAAACCGATGGTAGTGGCAGCAAATATACTTGAAAATACAATCACGGTATTCACCCCATCTTCATATATGAGATACGCGATCAAAAACTTTTTGAGTTCTGTTCTTTTCCACATCTCTTTTAACGTCTCCACGGTAAATGTAAGGCCTTTCACCCCTGCCTGAACTACTGAGAATTTTCCTTTTATGTCCTTTGGTAGAAAAAGAAAGGCAGGAACCGAACACAGGGAAAAAAAAGTTGCAACCATAAGCCATGTAAGCTCAAACTGACCAGCCCTTACTAATGGAATTGCAACTAAAAGCGAGATTATAGAACCAGCATACCCAACTCCGAATCCCCATGCCGAAATCCTGCCCTGATATTCAGGAGGTGCTATCCGTGGAAGAAAGGAGTTGTAAAACACAAGTCCGCCTTCCATACCAAGATTTGCAATGACGATAAGTATAAATCCTTCGATAACCATTCCTTTATGAAGGAAGGAGAAGCTTGCTATAGCAACAACACTTAACGCTGTATAAACAAATAGAAACCTCTTTCTCAGACCTCCATAATCAGTAATACCTCCAAGAAATGGTGAACTTAAGGCTACAATTGCCATACTTACTGAAATGGCTCTTCCCCACCACAAGTCCCCGAGCCCTGTCTCATTGCCCACAATGATAGTGGCATAATATACAGGAAAGACAACAGCAGCGATTACGGCAGAGTAACTGGAGTTTGCAAAATCAAAAAAAGTCCAGCTTATGATATGTTTTTTATTCAGGTTCACTATATCCTATATCTTCAACAGTGCAGCTAATTTTATCGCTTCAATCATACTCGTCGGACTCGCAACACCTTTCCATGCAATGTCATATGCGGTACCATGGTCAGGAGATGTCCGGATAAATGGCAGACCAACTGTGACATTAACACCTTCCTCAAAGGCAATCATCTTTAAAGGGATTAACCCCTGGTCATGATACATGCAAACGATAATATCAATTTCTCCTTTATATGTCTTATGAAAAATGGTATCCGGAGGATAAGGACCTGATACCGGAATCCCTTCTTTTTTAGCTGCTTCAACAGCAGGAATAATCTTTTTTATTTCCTCATCACCGAATATACCTGCCTCGCCTGCATGCGGATTAAGTCCGGCAACAGCAATTTTTGGATTTTTAATGCCAAACACGTCACATGCCTTCATTGCAAGACGAATGGTCTTCAATACCTTGTCCTTTGTAATTAAAGCAGGGACACTCTTCAATGGCACATGGATTGTCGCAAGAATAACTCTTAACGGCCCGCCCACAAGCATCATTGCATATTCTTTTGTATTAGTTAAATCAGCAAGCATCTCTGTATGGCCAGGCCATGCAAAACCAGCCATCTTCAAGGCTTTTTTTGAGATCGGAGCTGTGACAATACCATGAACCTGCTTATTTAATGCAAGCTCAACAGCTTTTTTAATGTAACTCACACATGCCCTGCCGCTCTTCGCAGTCGGCTGGCCTTTCTTAAATTTTTTCATCACTCTAACATCGATGAGATTAATTGATCCTAAGGCTGGTTGAGATTCTTCTGGAGATTTAATTATTCTTAACGTCAAAGGCAGTTTAAGCAGGTTCAATGCTTCTTCGATAACAATCCTGTCGCCAATAACTATTGGTGCACAGTAATATCTCACTTCAGAAGAATAAAGAGCCTTAATAACTATCTCTGGCCCGACCCCTCCAGGGTCTCCCATCGTGAGAGCAAGTTTCTTCATAGTGAGCGTTTGTCCTTATTTTCTTCTCCCATAAACCCCTCCTTTATTTATGAAATAAATATATTGAAGAAGTATGATGATTGAAATTGTACTATTTTAAAATTATACCAAAATC
>JAGVMY010000164.1 GCA_020053565.1 Thermodesulfovibrionales bacterium | reverse complement strand
TAATAGACCATACTTTGCTCAGGCCTGATGCCACGTATGCAGGCATTAAAAGGCTCTGTGAAGAGGCCATTCACTTCGGTTTCTACTCAGTCTGTATAAACTCCTGTTTCATTGAAATGGCAAAGGAACTTCTTAAGGGCAGTAATGTCAGGGTAACAACAGTGATAGGATTTCCCCTTGGAATGACCCTGACTGAGGTAAAGGTTTACGAGG
This sequence comes from Thermodesulfovibrionales bacterium, assembly GCA_020053565.1. Lineage (GTDB taxonomy): Bacteria > Nitrospirota > Thermodesulfovibrionia > Thermodesulfovibrionales > SM23-35 > VGWZ01. The sequence continues at coordinate 4,214 of JAGVMY010000164.1, read as the reverse complement.
CTATAAATTCTTCCTTACTCGGTGCTGATGAGATTGACATTGTGGTGAATATAGGAGCCCTGAAATCAGGTGACTGGAATATGGTAAGAAAAGATCTCTCTGATGTGATCATGGCAACAAAAAGGCTCATCCATAAAATAATAATCGAGACCGGCTACCTTGATGATAACGAAAAAAGGAAGGTTGTGGAGATAGCCCTTGACGCAGGTTCAGAGTTCATAAAAACATCCACTGGCTTTGGCCCGCAGGGTGCAAAAATAAAGGATGTCAGGCTCATAAAAAGTATTGTCGGAGATGCTGCAGGCATTAAGGCTGCAGGAGGCATAAGAACACCGAGACGAGTCATTGATATGCTCAAAGCAGGTGCCACAAGGATAGGGACATCATCAGGGGTAAAGATTATGAGAGAATTCAAAAAGGGTCAATAAAATAGTTATGCCTTTGAGGAATACTTAAGTGTAAAACAAAGAAGAATCTGAAATCTAATCAATACATGCGCCGTCCCATTTTGGGTCCGCGTATATTTCCTGTCTGAAGATCTCCTTACTATCTCCGGCTTTGGTAACAAGGTAATCAACTACATAATCATAATATAGTCTGGTTTTATGTTATTATTTATTCTTATGGAAAAGAGGCTTCAGAAGATTTTGGCTGAGATAGGGATTGCTTCGAGGAGAAAAGCCGAGGAGATGATTATAGAAGGCAGGGTGACGGTAAATGGTCAAGTCGCGACCATTGGCATGAAGGCAGACCTGAACAGAGACCACATAAAGCTTAACGGAAAACTCCTCATAAGACCAGAGCCAAAGGTTTATTTAATAGTTAATAAGCCAAAAGGTGTCGTCACATCACTTCACGACCCTGAAGGAAGACCAACCATAAAAGATTTCCTGAAGGGTGTAAAATACAGGGTATTCCCTGTGGGAAGGCTTGATTACGACTCAGAAGGATTACTTTTATTAACAAATGACGGCGATTTTACACATGCAGTTTTACACCCGTCAAAGAAGATACCAAAGACATATCTTGTGAAGGTGAAAGAAGTTCTCGAAGATGATGAGATAGAGAAATTGAGAAAAGGGATAAGACTCGAAGATGGAGTGACAGCTCCTGCGAAAGTAAAGCGGATAAGAAAGACAGAACACAACTCGTGGCTCGAGATCACACTCCATGAAGGGAAAAAACGACAGATACGGCACATGCTCGATAAGGTTGGGCACCCTGTACTCAAGCTTAAGAGGATAAGGATAAATGGAATTGAACTTGGTAACCTTGAATCGGGAAAATATAGATATTTAACACCTGAAGAAGCAGATAAGATAAGAAAAGAAGTTTTCTTTCAAAATAAATTACAAAGAGGCAGGTAATAATTGACAACTGATTGGAGGGCGCATGATTCGCGATAAAGGATGCGGAGAGATAAAAGAATCTGATAGAGGGTTAACCCTTACCCTGTCCGGATGGATTTTCAGGAGGAGGGATCATGGTGGGCTTATATTTGTAGATTTGCGTGACAGAAGCGGAATCGTGCAGGTAGTCTTCAGTCCTGATGTATCTGGAGAGGCACATGAGCTCGCACATGACCTGAGGAGCGAATATGTAATTTCTGTATCAGGAGAAATCAGAAAGAGACCTGATGGTACTGAAAACCTGAGCATTCCGACAGGTATGGTCGAAATGTATGTGAACAAACTTGAGGTTCTGAATGAATCTTCTCCACTGCCTTTTGGCATAGAAGATGCTGGCGATGCATCCGAGGCATTGAGACTTAAATACAGATATCTTGACCTGAGAAGACCTGAGATGCAGAGGAACTTAATAATACGACACAAGGTTACAAAGGTCATAAGGGACTATTTTGATGAAAAAGGATTTCTTGAGATAGAAACACCTGTGCTCACGAAATCTACTCCGGAAGGCGCAAGAGATTATCTCGTTCCGAGTCGTCTGAACCCGGGATATTTCTATGCACTGCCTCAATCTCCGCAGCTTTTCAAACAGATATTAATGGTTTCCGGATTTGAGAAATATTTCCAGATTGTAAGGTGCTTTAGAGATGAAGATTTACGTGCAGACAGACAGCCTGAATTCACTCAGGTTGACCTGGAGATGTCTTTTACAGACAGAGAAGATGTGATAAAGGTCATAGAGGGCATGATGAAGAAACTTTTTAAAGATGTCATGGATATAGAAATCATAACGCCCTTTGAAAGACTGGGTTTTCATGAGTCTATGGAACGGTTCGGAAATGATAAGCCTGATTTGCGGTTCGGTCTTGAATTGAAAGAGATGGCTGATCTTTCCCAAAAAGGCTCATTCAAAGTTTTCCTTGATGCCCTTCAGTCTGGCGGAAGGATTAAGGCAATTAACGGCAAGGGGATGGCAAATCTTTCGAGAAGAGAGATAGACATGCTCACAGAAGAGGCGATATCCTTTGGTGCTAAAGGACTTGCATGGATAAAAGTAAAAAACGGGTTCGAATCTCCCATAGCAAAGTTTTTCCCTGAGGAAATCCTGAAAGAGATGGCTCAGCGACTTGAGGCAGAGGAAGGGGATTTAATGCTCTTCGTTGCTGATAAGGAAAAAGTTGTTTTTGACGTGTTAAGCAGGATGAGACTCGAGTTTGGAAAAAGGTTAAACTTAATCGGGTCCGGCTATAAATTTGCCTGGATCACAGATTTTCCACTCCTTGAATGGAATGATGAGAAAGGTCGGTTTGAGGCAATGCATCACCCATTCACTTCGCCGATGGACGATGATATCGAAAAGATGCTCACAGGAGACATGAACAATAAAGAACTCCTCTTTTCGCTCCGGGCAAAGTCATATGATATTGTCCTCAATGGCTATGAGATAGGGGGTGGGAGCATCCGTATCCACAGGCGTGATGTGCAGAGGAAGATGTTTGAGCTTCTGAGAATATCTGAAGAGGAAGCAAAAGTGAAATTTGGGTTTTTACTCGATGCACTTGAATATGGTGCACCTCCCCACGGAGGAATCGCTCTCGGGCTTGACAGGCTTGTGATGATTATGGTTGGTGCATTGTCTATCAGGGATGTGATTGCATTTCCCAAGACATCAAAGGCATCCTGCCTTATGAGTGGCACTCCTTCAACAGTAGAGCCAAAACAACTGAAAGAGCTTTATATTAAGACAGATCTGCCGTAGTTGAGGATTCAAGGATTCGAGGGGTCAAGGGTTCAAGTTAGTTTAAGTTAAAAAAATACGAGCAACAGCTAAAATTTATTTACATATTCAATATATGATTTGTAGTTGCATTTTACTTCGGCCATACTGTCGCCGCCGAACTTCTCGAGAAAAGCATCTGCAATAGTCAGGGCAACCATTGCCTCTCCTATTACTCCTGCAGCAGGCACTGCACAGACATCAGAGCGTTCATAGATTGCCTTTACCGTCTCTTTCGTAATGATATCAATGGAACGGAGCGGTCTTCTTAAGGTCGGTATTGGCTTCATTGCAGCCCTCAGGATTATCGGCATACCATTTGTCATCCCGCCTTCAATCCCACCCGCATAGTTGGTTTTCCTGGGAAAGATAAGATGCCCCCCCACCCATCCCTCCCCCTCGAGGGGGGAGGGCAAGGGAGGGGGTGAATAGAAAATCTCATCCATCACTTCTGAGCCAAATCTTGAGCTCATTTCAAAACCAAGACCTATCTCAACACCTTTTATTGCCTGGATACTCATTAAAGCCTGTGCAAGCCTCCCGTCGAGCCTCCTGTCCCATTGAATGTGGCTTCCGAGGCCTATAGGTACACCAGTTGAAAAAACCTCAAATATGCCACCAAGGGAGTTGCCTTGTTTAATCGCCTTATCTATAAGGGTGATCATCTTTTTTGATGCCTCTTTATCAGGACACCTGACAGGAGATTTTTCAGCCTTTTCAAAGATAGATTCGAGGATTCGAGGATTCGAGGATTCGAGGATTCGAGTGCTTTCACTTGACCCCTGGACCCCTAGACCACTGGAACCCCGAATCCCGATTTTACCTATTTGTATGACATAGCTTCCTACTTTTATAGTGAACTCTGATAAAAACTTTTTTGCTATTGCACCCAGTGCAACACGCATCGCAGTCTCTCTCGCACTTGAGCGCTCAAGTATGTTCCGTATGTCATGCTGATTATATTTTATTGCACCTGACAGGTCTGCGTGTCCTGGTCGAGGACGGGTAACAAATCCCCCCTCGCCCCC
>JAGVMY010000034.1 GCA_020053565.1 Thermodesulfovibrionales bacterium | reverse complement strand
TAGTGCAGATTTAGCAGAAATAACCCGTAATTGGAATTAAAAAATTGATTCAAAAAGGCATGACAAAAGGTATGCCAAAGTCTATCTCTATTTTTCGGTCTTACTGTTCCTGTTTACATTTTGAGGATTGCAGAAAACATAGAGAGAATAGTTGAACTTATCGATAAAAAAGTAAGGGAAGAAATCTTTTTCAGTGACAAGGCTATGGATGAAATAACATTTCTTTTTCAGAGGCTGATCGAGATTCTGAACACTACAGCTGAAATAATCCTTGCGAGAAACACAATTCTCAGCAAATATGTCGAGGAATCTGAGAGAGGTGTGATAAGAGGGGCGATCGAAACAACTGCCTCATTATTTCTCACCTTTAGAGTGCGGAAATACTCTCTGCCTGTCTTATGAATTATTCGAGAGCTACGATAAAAGTTAATCTCTGAAGTTTTTTAGAAATGGACGCAACTATCCTCTTAAAATCTTGTGCGGGATAACAAGATCGATAGCTGCATAACTGAGGTTTCCCTATTGCAGAACAATTCAGGGATGGGGGATGCCCATCCCTGAAAATTTCCCTTTCTACTTTTTTACTGGTTTCTCTGGTGCTTTTGGAGCTTCAGGTGCTTTTGCTTTCTCTGGTGCTTTTGGAGCTTCAGGTGCTTTTGGTGCCTCTGCTGGTGTTGCTGGTGGTGCCTCAGCTGGCTCTGGTGCCGGTTTTGGTGGCTCAGCCTGCTTGCAGCCTATGGTGAACGAGAATGCGACAACAAGCACCAATGACAGAAGTATAGCTAAAACTTTCTTCATTAACTGTCACCTCCTTTCAAGAGTACTTAAAGTACTTTAGTTGAAGTGCTAAAACAATAGTATACCATAACGGTTTTGTCAACTTTAAATTAGAGAATATTATAACCGTCTACTTATAAAAATCAAGGTAATTCTTAAGGTGCCCCCCTTCTGATTCATTTAAAGAGTTTGAGGTGTGTAATCGATGTCATTTATAATACTCCACTATGTCATTATTTGCATCTGTGGAAATAGGATCGAACACGCTTAGACTTTTGATAGCCTGTGTTAGGAATAAAAAGATTGAGCATATACTTTATAAGAGAAAAATCACACGATTAGCTGATGGCGTGGGTCAGACCGGGAAGCTCAGGGATGAAAATAGTGCATCCTCAATCGCAGTGCTTAAGGAATTCTCCTCTATAATTTCAGGATATGGAGTTAAATTTGTCAGTGCAATTGCGACGGGCGCATTGAGGGAGGCATCCAACTCAGATATGTTTATAAAAAGGGTGTTTGATAATACAGGAATCTTGATAAAAGTGATTTCTGGCGAACAAGAGGCAGAACTTATCGTAAAAGGTGTTTTTTCATCATTTCATGATTCTTTATCCATCGCTGCTCTTTCTTCATTGATTATTGATATAGGAGGGGGCAGTACAGAGTGGATTTTCTATAAAGACAAACAGGTAGTTGATAAGGGGAGTATCCCTGTTGGGGTTATAAAACTTGCTGCAAGTTTTATAACGACCGACCCTCTCTCAGAGGCAGATATCGCAGAATTGGGAAAAGGGATTGCCTCATTTTTAGATAGTATCAGCTCCAGGATTGAGCATCGGATTGACAAGGATACATGCTTGATAGGAACTGCGGGAACTTTCACAACCCTTGCCTCTATTGACTTAAAACTCGAGACCTATTCAAGGGAAAAAATACATCTCCATAGAATATCTCTGGAAAAACTCAATGATATAAGGAGGGCGTTGTTTGCCCTTCCCTTAAGGGAAAGAAAAAAGATTAAAGGACTGGAACCCGAGAGAGCAGACTTGATAATACCTGGAATACAATTTACAATGAACATAATGGAATGTTTTAAATTTAATGAATTAATTGTAAGTGACTACGGACTTCTCGAGGGAGTGCTCCTTGAGACTATTGGAGAGATGAATGAAAAAGATATTCAAGAGACCGTTAAGCCTTAAACAGGCACCATTCAGATTTTGCCCTGGCTGCGGACATAGTCTAATTCATAGGCTGATTGCGGAATGTATTGACAATTTAGGTATAAGGGAGAAGGTTGTAGGGATTGCTCCGGTTGGATGTGCAGTATTTGCTTATGATTATTTTAATTTTGATATGCTCGAAGTTGCACATGGAAGGCCTCCTGCTGCAGCAACAGGACTTAAACGTGTGATGCCTGACAGGATAATTTTTTCTTATCAAGGTGATGGTGACCTCGCTGCTATCGGAACAGCTGAGATAATTCATGCAGCGAGCAGGGGGGAAAACATCTCGGTATTTTTTGTAAATAATGCAACCTATGGGATGACAGGAGGCCAAATGGCCCCAACGACACTCCTCGGCCAGAAGACGACCACGACACCTTCAGGGAGAAGTGTTGAAACAGCAGGGTATCCTCTCCATGTATCAGAACTTTTGTCCACAATTGACGGTGCATCATATATTGTCAGGACATCAGTAGACTCATATAAAAATCTTATGAATGCAAAAAGAGCAATAAAGAAGTCATTCAGATATCAGATAGAAGGCAAGGGATTCAGTCTTGTCGAGATACTTTCACCATGCCCGGTTGACTGGGGACTCACACCCCGTGATTCGATCACATGGCTTCAAAAAGAAATGATGTCTGTGTACCCTCTTGGAACATTTAAAGATAAATTCAAGGAGGCAAAATAACTGGAAAACAGAATTTTAATAGCAGGCTTTGGCGGTCAGGGCATACTCTTTTTCGGAAAGGTCCTTGCGTATACAGGTATGCTCGGAAACAAGGAGGTAACGTGGTTTCCTTCTTATGGTGCAGAAATAAGGGGAGGAACTGCGAATTGTGCGGTAATCGTCTCGGATGAACTTATCGGCTCCCCTGTTGTGACGAATCCTGATATACTTATTGTAATGAACGAGGCATCACTCAAGAAATTTCAGGCAGGGCTCAGACAGAAAGGACTTCTCATATTCGATTCATCTCTTATCAAAGACCCTGAACTACGAACAGATATAGAAATAGTTGGAGTTCCTGCAACAGAAATTTCTCATTCTTTTGGGAATGCGAAATCTGCAAACATGGTTTTGCTCGGCGCATTCATTGCAAAAACCAGGCTGCTGGAGAAGAACTATGTGTTTGATGCACTTGAGAGTACTGTGCCTGATAGAAGGAAGAAAAGCATCGGGGTAAATAAAGATGCTCTTATTGAAGGGATGAAGTTCATTGAAGATAAGAAAGGCTAAAATATCTGATCTAAAACAGGTTCACAAACTTGTCAATGAGTTTGCGAAGAGAGAGGCAATGATCCCCAGATCCCTTAATGAACTTTATGAAACCCTGAGAGATTTTTTTATATGTGAAGATAAAGGAATTATATGCGGAGCCTGTGCGCTGCACATCATGTGGGAGGATCTTGCAGAAATACGTTCTCTTGCAGTAGACAAACAATATCAGAAAATTGGCATAGGTAAAAATCTTGTTCAACACTGCCTTAAAGAAGCAAAGGCATTGGGTCTAAAAAAGGTGTTTGCACTCACCTACCACCCTGCTTTCTTTAAAAAGATAGGTTTTGTTGATATCAATAAATCACGCCTTCCGCAAAAGATATGGGGAGACTGTTTACGGTGTCCTAAGTTTCCTGAGTGTGATGAACACGCAGTGATTATAGAACTGAAAAATAAGAAGTAAGAAATTGGAAGTGAGAAGTGATTTTACGTTAATTTCCAATTTCGTATTATTTATTTTAGTTGTAGTTTAATATATGCTTTTCCCCTAAGTTCATTAATATGCATCTTCACATGCTCATTCATTTCTTTCTCGGTAAGATAGGTTTCGATTTTTTCTCTTACTTGCTCAAATTCTTGGCCGTAAAAGTCCCTGATATGCTTTTCATAAAAATCTGTCAGTTCTTCTTCTTTTATTCTTATAAATGGTCTTATTTTAAGGTCTAAATAATCTCTGAGCATCTCATCCTCGGAATGTGTGTCTAATTTAAGCTTTTTTGCTTCTCTGAGAAGGAGCACCCTGTTGATCATCGTATTGAGAACTTCATCTTTTGTGACACCTGGGGTTACCTTCTGCGTCTTTGTATCTATTTCCTCTAATTCACTCAGGGTGATTGCAGTATTATCTACAGATGCGACAACCCGATCTCTTATTTCAGCAAAGAGCAGAGGGCAAAGAATAAAGAGCAGTAAAAAAATAACGAGTAACAAGTTAAAAAATATGGATAAGGTTTTTTGTTGTTTCTTTAACTTTTCACTTTTCACTTTTCACTTCTCACTTTTAGTTAGAACGCTTGGCCTATGCTGAAATGCAGTTCGCCTCTGCTTTCCCCTTTTTCCCTCTGAAGTTTGTGCCCATAGTCAATCCCGATAGGGCCAACAGGTGTGTTATACCTTAACCCGAGCCCGGTAGTATATTTAAGATTTGAGAGATCCATGTTTTTTGCCTTCAGCCAGACATTTCCTCCGTCGAGGAATGCGACGATTCCTATGCCTTTGCCGAGAGATGACCTTATCTCAACATTTCCGAGCAAAAAGGCATTACCGCCGGTTGGAGTTCCGTCTGACCCTTTGGGGCCGAGAGTATCCTGCTCATAACCCCTTACAGTTGTCCTGCCTCCAAGAAAAAATCTCTCGACAATCGGGAGTTCGTTAGTATCATGGTATCCCTGAGCAACGCCACCCCTAAACGATAACGCAAGGACAATTCCCTTCGTAAGTTCTTGATAGGTACTCAAATGGAAAATAAGTTTTATAAAGTTTGTCTCTGACAGAAAAACAGGAGAAGTAACCTTAAGCGAGCCTCCGGAAAGGATTCCTCTCTTTGGATCAAAGGGATTATCTCTTGTATCATACACGATTCCAGTCCTTATTCCGCTTATGATAAGTGTACCGGCGTCCTCTTTGCTCAGGATAACATCAGGGTCTACATCAAATGTTTTGACAAGAGAAACCTCGTAGTAAAGTTCTGCCTTCAGGCTGTCACTCAATTTTTTCTCCAGACCAGCTGAAGCGCCATACCTCTTCAGCCTGTACCGTGTTTCTTTGGTATCGATATTTATTTCTTTTTTATCTTCATAAAGGAGAATTGCCCTGAATGGTATGGGCACATCAAAAAACCATGGGTCATGGTACTGAAATAAATATCTCTTCTCAAGAGAACTCATCTCAAACCTGAATGAGGACTGTCTGTTCATGCCCCAGAGATTCCTGTAACTTAAATC
>JAGVMY010000171.1 GCA_020053565.1 Thermodesulfovibrionales bacterium | reverse complement strand
TGTTCCCCAGTATCTCTGTCGGGATATACCCCAATCGCGGAGTTTATAATTAATAGTACCCTTTCCAAATCCCTTCTCTTCGATAAATTGTATTATCTCCTTTTTTGCACTATCACTCTTCAAACCGCTAAACTTTCCTGAATTCACAAGAATCCCTTCATCCTCGTATGCCTCTGTGAGTTCAGAGAGGAGAATTTCATCCCCTCCCTTTCCCTCCCCCCTCGAGGGGGAGGGGTGGGTGGGGGGACCTATCTCCTTTACCCTGTGCTCTGTGTTCTGTCCTCTGTCCTCTGGTACTATCACAATTTTTATAGGCAGATCATATTTCTTTGCAAACTCGAAATCTCTCTGATCATGGGCTGGCACGGACATGATTGCGCCTGTACCATATTCCATAAGAACAAAATTCGCGATGTACACAGGGACTCTATCACTATTTAATGGATTGATTGCGTAATATCCTTTGAAAAGCCCTATCTTTTCATCTTCCTTTCCATATTTCGCTTTTATGGCCTCAAGTTTATTGATATCTTTAAACATTCTTTCTGCCATAGGATGTTCAGGAGCAATGCACATAAAGGTCACACCAAATAATGTATCTGGCCTTGTAGTGAATACTTTTAATTGTTCATCCATTCCTTCAATGGGAAAGTCTACCTCTACGCCTTCACCCTTCCCAATCCAGTTTTTCTGCATGAGGACTACTCTTTCGGGCCATCCGCTTAATTCATCGCACTCCCGAAGTAATTCTTCTGCATAGTGAGTAATTCTGAAAAACCATTGCTCAAGTTTCTTCTGGGTGACTGTACTGTCACAGCGCCAGCATTTCTCATCGATAACCTGTTCATTTGCAAGGACAGTTGCACATGATGGACACCAGTTCACGTAAGAATGTTTTCTGTATGCAAGTCCTTTCTCGAACATCCTGAGGAAAAACCACTGGTTCCATTTGTAATATTCAGGGCTACAGGTTGTTACCTCTCTTTCCCAATCATAGCTAAGCCCCATGCGATTAAGCTGCTTTTTCATGTACTCAATATTCTTATACGTCCATTCTGATGGATGCACACCATGTTTTATCGCAGCATTCTCTGCAGGAAGCCCGAATGCATCCCATCCCATAGGGTGGAGTACGTTGTAGCCGCGCATCTTCTTATATCTTGCAATCACATCACCAATTGCATAATTTCTTACATGACCCATATGGATTTCTCCAGAAGGATAAGGAAACATTTCAAGGCAGTAAAATTTTTTACGGGAAGGATTGAACTCGGTCTTATTAAGCTGCTTTTCAGCCCAGTATTTTTGCCATTTCAGCTCAACCTTTTCAGGGTTGTATCTTTCCTCCAAAATCACCTACCTCCTCAAAATGCTCGGAAACTTAATAAAATCAGATATATCGGCAAGAATTAATTGAAAGGTATTATAACAAATTAAGGCTATTTAAATAAGGCTTGATTATCGAGTATTCGAACCCTGCAGGTACCGTCGAGGTTGAATTGAAAGGTATTCCACTTCTTGCAATCAGCACATCTCCCTGACCATTCAAGGGAAATGTAGCCACACTCCTTACAATAGTAAAGCAATCGCAGTGCCATCTTTAAGTCCAGTGCCTTCCTGAACTCATAAACAGCCTTTTCAGGCTGGTTCCTCTTCATATAGAGGCTACCTATGAGCTGATGCAGTTCCGGATAATCAGTTCCTCCTGTATCAATGGATGCAAGAGTTTCAAAAGCATCATCCACCATCTCGAGCCTGAAGTAGAGCTTCCCGAGAAAAAATTTTATTACAGGGTCTTGTGGATTCCTTAAGAGGCTATTTTTATAAATTCTTATAAGTCGCCCTGGTTCACCAAGGGTTATCAGCAGGTCTTCAAGCCTTGCGAGTACGATCATTGAAGATGTCTGTTCATAACTCTTTTCAAGATTATTGATTGCTTCTTCGCTCTCACCTTCCCTTAAAAGCACCTCAGCAAGCCCGAGTGTTGCAGGAACAAAATCTTTGTCTATTCGCAGCACTGTCCTGAATGCCTTTTTTGCTTTTTCGAGTTCACTGTTCTCGAGGCTCTTTCTCCCATACTCATACTTATACCCGATGAGATCCTGACGTTCGCGGTTTTTATCCTTTTCTGCATGTTCATTTTTCAAGATTATTTTTTGAATAAGGACGAGTTCATCCCACCTTTCCTGCCTCTCGAGAATATCCCTTTTTTTATAGAGGGCTGAAAGGTTCTCATCATCGATATCGAGAATTTCGTCAACATAATGGAGGGCATCTGACCATCTTCCTGTTTTTTCCATAAGCCTTTCGAGGGCAAACAATGTTTCGAGGTTCCGGGGGCTGGTATCCCTTGCCTGCTGATAGTATTCGCCTGCCTTCTGAAAATCTTCTTCTGTAACTGCAATATCTCCGAGCCTTAATAATGCATCAAGGTGCTCAGGCTCTTTTGACAGAACCCCTTTAAGTAACTCCTTCGCCTCATCCTCATTATGGGCAAGAAGACTGTTCAACGCCTTTGAGTAGACCCCCTGAATCTCTGCCTCTCTTTTCTGTTTCTTCTGGTATTGCCAGTTATCTATAAACCTCTTCAAATCTCTTATCGCGAAAATAATGAGCATTGTGAGGGCACCAACTATACCGGAGAGCAATATCAGACCTATGGTAGAAATCTCATAGGTCATTCCAAAAGGTATATTTATGGTGGTAGATTCCTGATTGAACATTGCAAAGAGGGCAATAACGCCGAGCAACAAGATAAATATCGCAACATATAGTTTACCCATCACTATCTCCGCTTAACTTAATGGAACTCTTTCGGCATCCATCCACAGTTTTTCAAGCTCATAGAAATCCCTTGTCGCATCTTCAAAAATATGGATAATGACATCTCCATAGTCTATCAGAACCCAGTGGCTATAATTCAGTCCTTCAATACCGAGAGGCTTTATGCCTGCTTTGGAAAACCTGTCTTCAACTCCTTCTGCAATTGATCTTACATGGGTTGTGCTTTCACCGGAACAGATGACAAAATAATCTGCAATAACAGTCATGCCCTTCAAATTAAGAACAAGGACATCTTTTGCTTTTTTATCCAGAGCTGCATTTGCCAATTCGAGGGCTTTAACTTTACTTTCTAAGGGTCTTCCCTCCCTTCAATTTTCATAATATGTAATGTGTACTATGTGATGGGTGACTTATTAACTCACTATGCTTTACGCTTTACTCATCACTCATTACGCTTGTAGAGCTTATTAGCAATTATATAGGATTCGACTGCCTCTGGCAATAGATATTTTATGCTCTTCCCCTCACTTAACCATCTTCTTATCCGGGTTGCTGATATATCTATAATAGGGAGCCTCAATGCGATTATATCCCT
>JAGVMY010000029.1 GCA_020053565.1 Thermodesulfovibrionales bacterium | reverse complement strand
GTCACAGATGTTGATATTGTTCTTGCGCCTCCTTTTACCTCACTGGCTATAGCATCTGAAAACCTTAAGAATTCCAATGTATTACTTGCTGCACAGGATGTGTTCTATGAAGAGAAGGGTGCATATACAGGTGAAGTTTCTCCCCTTATGCTTGTTGATATCGGCTGTAGATATGTCATTATTGGCCATTCTGAAAGAAGACAGTATTTCAATGAGACAGATGAGGTTGTCAACAAAAAGATTGTGTCTGCAAAAAAGGCCGGGCTTGGAGTAATTTTCTGCATTGGTGAGTCTCTTGCGGAAAGAGATGCGGGGAAGACTTTTGATGTATTGCAGAAAGAGATTGCAGATGGGCTCAAGGGAGTTGATGATAAAGATATAGTTGTGGCCTATGAGCCTATATGGGCTATCGGCACAGGGAAAACAGCGACTTCTGAACAGGCCCAGGAGGCACATGCGTATATAAGAGAAAGACTTGGATTTTTATATGGCAATAAAGCCGATGAGATTCGTATACTATATGGTGGGAGTGTAACTCCTGAGAATATTGGTTCTTTGATGGCCTGCAAGGATGTAGATGGTGCACTTGTTGGCGGTGCGAGCCTTAAGGTTGAGAATTTTATCAAAATAGTTAAATTCAAGGAAGGAAAATGATAACGCTTTTAATAATAATTCATGTTATTGTGTCTATTTCTCTGATAGGTATAATCCTTATTCAGGGTGGTAAAGGTGCACAACTTGGTGCAGCCTTTGGCGGTTCAAGCCAGACTCTTTTTGGAAGCCGTGGCGCTGCTACCTTTCTTGGCAAGATGACCACAGTCGTTGCAGTTGTATTCATGCTTACATCCCTTACATTAGCGGTCTTTACTGCAAAAGGAGGAGGCTCTGTGGTAAAAAAGACACCTGTAACAGAAGAAAAGCAGACAATACCAGCACCACCTATGCCAGACCAGCCACCTGAACAGCAGAAAGCACCGCAACAACCAGCACCTGAAACCAAAAAATAGCGATCAGTGATCAGTAATCAGTGATCAGTAATCAAAGACAAGTGATAAGTGACAGATAAGAAACTCATTGCTCGTTGCTTTTTGCTCATTTCTTTTTTGGTTTTTTCTTTATTTGCCTGTAGTCGTGAGCCTGACATAAAAAATCCAAACACAATTACAGTCGGTTTTCTTGCTGATGCAAAAAGACTTCTTCCTTTTCTTGCTTCAGACAGTGCTTCAGGCGAAATCAGTGGCCATATATACAATGGACTCACAAAATATGACAAGGACATAAAGATCACTGGTGATTTAGCTGAATCATGGGATATTTCTCCTGATGGCCTCAAGATAAATTTTCATCTCAGAAAAGGTGTGAAATGGAGTGATGGCGTGGAATTTACTGCTGACGATGTCATATTTACCTATCAGAAAATTATAGACCCGAAGATTCCGACGCCCTACAGTAGCAACTATGGCCCTGTAGAGAAGGTTGAAGCGATTGATAAATATACAGTAAAGGTGGTGTATAAAGAGCCTTATGCACCTGCACTTGAGTCATGGGGGATGGGTATAATACCTAAACATATACTTGAAGAAAAAGATATAACATCTGAAATATACAATAGAAATCCTATAGGCACTGGTCCTTATACATTGAAAGAATGGGTAACCGGTCAGAAAATAGTTCTTGATGCATTCGATGGATATTTTGAAGATAGGCCTAAGATTAACAGATTCAGCGCAAGGATTATTCCTGATACAGCAACAATGTTCCTTGAACTGAAATTTGGTGGTATCGATTTTATGGGCCTCACACCGCCTCAGTTTAAGCTACAGGCACATTCTGAATTCTTCAACAAATACTTTCAGAAATTCAGGTATTCTGCTTTTGGATATACATATTTAGGGTATAATCTCCTTGATCCACGGTTTTCAGATAAGAGGGTGAGACAGGCCCTTACCTATTCGATAAACAAGAAGGATATTATCGATGGGGTTCTCCTCGGTTATGGTATTCCATGCACAGGCCCTTTTCCACCAGAATCATGGGCTTACAAACCAGGCATAAAAGACCTCGAATATAACCCCGAGAAGGCACAGATGATTTTTGCTCAGGCAGGATGGAAGAAGGGGAAGAGCGGTTTCCTTGAAAAGGATGGAAAACCCTTTAGTTTCACGGTCCTTGTAAATCAGGGGAATGAGGCGAGACTCAAGACAGCACAGATAATAAAAGAAAATCTAAAAAAGGTTGGCATTGATATAAACATAAGAGTGCTTGAGTGGCAGGCCATGCTTCATGAATTTATAGATAAAAAACGTTTCGAAGCAGTCATTATGGGTTGGGCGTTATCAAGAGACCCTGATGCCTATGATATATGGCATTCTTCGAAGACGAAGGAAGGGGAGTTTAATTTTATCTCATATAAGAATGAAGAGGTTGACAGGCTACTCCTGTTGGGGAGAAAAACCTTTGATATAGAAAAGAGAAAAAAGATTTACCACAGGATGCATGAGATCCTTGTGGAAGACCAGCCCTATACATTCCTTTATATTCCCGATGCACTCCCTGTGCTTCATAAAAGGTTCAAAGGTGTAGAAAAAGCACCACTTGGTATTTGGTACGATTTTATCCACTGGTATGTGCCAAAAATGAAGAATGAGTGGTACAGGTAGGTTCTGGTCTATTTATCCAGTGCTTCTCTCACTTTTCTCAAAAGGTTTGTTGGTGAGACGGGTTTTAAGACAAAGTTTAATCCCTCTTCAAGGATTCCCTCTTTAGCTAAAACATCTTTAGAATACCCACTCATAAAAAGTGCCTTCGTATCAGGTCTTAGCTTCTTTATCTTTTCATAAGCGTCTTTGCCACTTTTCTTCGGCATTATCGCATCAAGCAAGAGAAGATGAATCTTATCTTTATTCTGCATGAATTTATTTATCGCATCTTGACCATCCACCGCCTCTATGACTGTATAGCCAAACTCATCAAGCACAGCTTTTGTAAATGTTCTCACATCTTCATCATCCTCTGCTAAAAGGATCATCTCTGTTCCCTCTATTGAAGGAGCAAGTTCAGTTAGTTTCGTTTCTTTAATTTCTGCTTTGATCAAAGGCAGATATATCTTGAATGTTGTTCCTTTTCCTAATTCACTATAGACATTGATATAGCCGTTATGTTGTTTGACAATACCGTATACCATTGAAAGCCCGAGTCCTGTGCCTTTGCCCACCTCTTTGGTGGTGAAGAAGGGCTCAAAAATCTTCTCTTTGGTCTCCTTATCCATACCTTCCCCTGTATCGGTAAATGAGATACGGACATATATGCCAGGTTCACCATACCCATGGGTTTTTATATATTTCTCATCTAATTCTACAATTTCTGTCTCTATGGTTAAACTTCCTCCGTTAGGCATCGCATCCCGTGCATTTGTAGCAAGGTTCATTAATACCTGCTCTATCTGACCAGGATCTGCCATTATGGTTAAATCTTCTTCTGTAAGAATTGTTTTTATATATATGTCTGCACCTATAATCCTTAATAGAAGATTTTCAACTCTTTTTACTATCTCATTAATCTTTACTGGTTGAATGTTCATTATCTGTTTTCTGCTGAATGTAAGAAGACTTCTTGTTAAATTGGCAGCCCTTTCTGATGAGGCAAGTATCTGGTCTGCATTATGCCTTAATGGATCTTCCTTAGACATCTTCATCTGTAAAATAGATGCATAGCCTATTATTGCGGTGAGGATGTTATTGAAGTCATGGGCGATACCACCAGAAAGCTGACCAACTGTTTCCATCTTCTGTGACTGAAGGAGTTGTGACTCAAGTTTCTTGCGTTCACTGATGTCGATTGAGCGGATACGTATACAGTTATACTGTGGTACAATCTGAATATATTCTTCGAATGTCGCATCTCCTATTATTATCTCTCGATATAACTGCTCATCCTTTTTTTGTTCTAAAGCTTTCAGAATTTCCTTTATGTCCCTGGGAAAGAAAAGGCGTAAATTTTCCTTAACTCCCAATCTCTTTAGGGTTTCGATAGCTGCACTATTGTAGAAAGTGACTGTCCCAGAAGAATCTACCTCTAAAACTGGTGATGGACTTGTCAGAGGAAAAGAGGCAAGGCGAACAATTTCTTTCTCTGCCTGCTTGCGCTCGGTGATGTCTATATCCATCTCAAGGACGAGGGGAGAACCGTCCGAGTCGGTGAAGGGGAAGTTATAGATGTCGTAGTAGTTTCCATCCGGTGTGCTCAATTCCCAATGATGATTCGTGTGGGTTTCGAATACCTTGAAGCTTTGGCACTCGGGACACGGCTTGGTTCGGTGAAAGATATAGTCGTAACAGTGGCGGCCATGTGACTCGCCGAAATGCTTGCGGAAACGGCGGTTGGCAAATGGCACGTGATAATCCGGCGTCAGCAGGCATATCATTACTGGCAGTATTTCCAGCACGTCATTGAGCCGCTTTCGCTCTGCCTGCAATTTCTCCTCTATCCGTTTGCGCTCGGTGATGTCTCGGAAAGTTACAACAGCACCCTTTATTTCATTCTCTTCAATGATCGGGGTACTGGTATATCGAACAGGGAAACTGGTTCCGTCCTTTCTGAAGAAAACTTCATCCACGATATTTCTAAAAATACCGGTCTTTAATGTTTCATAACTCGGACATTCTTCATAAGGATACAGTGTGCCATCCGGTTTCTTATAGTGGAGCAACTCGTGCAGGTTCTGTCCGATGAGTTCATCAATTTTATAGCCAGTTGTTTTTACTGCAAATGGGTTAGCAAAAGTGACATTCCCCTCTAAGTCCAGGCAGACGATTCCTTCACCTGCTGATTGCAAAATTAGTTCGTATTGATGCTTGAGCTGCTTAAGTTCCTCTTCCGACCGCTTGCGCTCGGTTTCTCCATTTTTTAGTTTAGTAGGGTTATTAAGTACACATCCCATGAATTTATCTCTCTTTAATTGATTTTGCTTTCTTTTTCTTATCATATAAAAACTCCTATGCAGGGGAATTGGTTATTATCTTTTCGAGCACATCAATAAGTCTGTCAAACTCATTAAATTTGTCAAAAAAGAAATCCGCTCCTAAATCCATACATTTTTTACTGTACTGGGGATAGGGGTAGTTTGTCAGCATGATAACAATTGTATCGGGGTGCTCCTTCTTTATGTATTTCAGTACGTTAAATCCAGTTCCTTTAGGCATACGGATGTCCAATATCACTACATCAGGCTTCAGTTTTTTGGTGAACTCGATTGCTTCCTTTACATCCTGTGCTTCTCCAACAATCTCAATCTCCTGGATGGCAGACAATATATCTTTTAATCGGTAGCGGAGAATTGCTGAGTCATCTACGATCAAAACCTTCATAATTTTCTGTCTTTTCTTCTTCATTCCCTGTCACTATATTCGGATTAATTTTATTCTGTAGTCATTTTAATAGTACGAAAAAAAATCACAAAGGGGTATCAGTGTCTGTCTGATTTTTTTGTAGGTGTTTGTCCTACATTTTTTACGACCAGAAGGCAGAAAGCAGTTAGCAGTAAGCAGTAAGCAGAAAGCAGTAAGCAGTAAGCAGTAAGCAGTAAGCAGAAAGCAGTAAGCAGAAAGCAGTAAGCAGTTATAAGTAGGCAAAAAAAGTAATCAGTAAGCAGTTATCAGTAATCAGTCAAAGATATACTACTGTGAAGATTTGGGAACACTAATGGATATTAACCACAAAACAGGTTTGCTTTATTTATCATTGAATTGAGCATACTTCCTATTTCGGCCAAAGCTTTGTTTAGTCTCTTCGCTTGAGCTTGATTCAAATATCTACAATCCTCTGCTATTTCGATCCAGTGCTGTGTTTCCTGTTGCTCGCCATCTGCGTCAGTAAGTTTGCTCACAAAATGTTTTTCATACCTTCTCTTAGCCCAGGCTTCAGCGATTTGTGCTCCGATGGCACGCGATGAACGGCGCACCTGATCGGTCAACGAATACATCTCATCTCTGGGGAAAGACTTAGTAATCTCAAAAATTTCCTTGGCTACTGAACGAGCGTTTTTGTATACAACCAAATCCCGAAAGCTCTTGGCATGTCCCAACTCACTCATTTCCATCTCCTGTTGTATTATTTAGTAATCAGTAATCAGTTATCAGTTATAAACTATTACTGATCACTGATTACTGATAACTGATTACTGATTACTGGTCACTAATTACTCTATGAGTTTATTCCTTATCACATAATGTATCAATTCAGCGTTGCTCTTCATTTTCATTTTTTCCAGTATCCGCTCTCGATAGGTGCTGATAGTTTTTACACTAAGGTGCACTTCCTCTGCAATCTTTGTGACTGTTTTCCCTGAAGCAATCATAAGCATTACCTGATACTCACGGTTGGAAAGAGTCTCATGAGGCAGTTTTTCTGCTTCAGTGTCAATCTCAAAGGCTAATCTCTCAGAGAGAGAAGAAGTGATATATTTTCCCCCTTGAGCTATCTTTCGGAGAGCAGTGATCAATTCATCCGGTGCGCTCTCTTTTGTCAGATATCCTGAAGCACCTGACTTTAATGCCCGCACAGCATACTGTTCTTCAGGATGCACGCTCAAAACAAGAACAGGAAGTTTCGGCTTTTGACTCTGGAGGAGTTTTAAAACCTCCAATCCGCCTCTACCCGGCATGGAAATGTCCAACACAACCACATCGTATTTATTTTTCTCAACCTTCTCTAATGCTTCCTGTCCATTGGTCGCTTCATCAGATACCACGATATCAGAAGTCTCTGCAACAATCTGCTTGAGCCCTTCACGAACAATTGCATGGTCGTCAGCAATGAGAATTTTAATCATCACAACCTCCGGTTTAATAGAAAGCAGTACGCAGAAGGCAGAAAGCAGCAACCAGCCCTAAGAAAGTTTGAATTTCTCTGGTGTTGCTATCATGCTTCCTAACATTTTGCCTACCTCTTCATACCTTTTCATCAATTGTTCATAGCAATCCTGTGGTAAATAACCACAATCAAAAGAAAAGTCAATCCACACTTGAGTTTCAGTAGATTCCGCATCAGCATCAGAGAGCCTGTTAATGAACATATTTTGATATCGTCGTTTACGAAACGCCTCTGCGATATTCACAGCAACACTGCGTGAGGATCGACGAATCTGATCAGTTAGTGAGTATCGTTCCTCTTTAGGAAATGATTTTGTTTCATGAAAAATTTCCATTGCAAGTTTATAAGCCAATTGGTAAACCTTCAAATCCCTGTGTCCGCGAAGCATTATCATTTCCTCCATATCTTGTTTATTTTTTCTGCCTTCTGCCTACTGCATTCTGCTTTCTGTCATATATTCTCTGCTTGTTGTTTATTTTTTCTGCATTCTGCTTACTGCATTCTGCTTACTGCCTACTGCCTTCTATTATTTATTAATCGGTATCATGACCGTTACCGTTGTTCCTTTTTTAGGTTTGCCTTCGATTGTTACCTCACCTTTCCATTGGTAAACACGCTCTCGAATTCCAATCAGTCCAAATGATTTGGAACTGGAAATCTGCTTTTCAGTAATTCCTTTTCCGTTATCTTTCACTTTCAGCTTTAGTGTGCCATCTTTTTCTAACAAACTCACTGTTACCTTTGTTGCATTTGCATGGCGGGCAACATTTGTAAGGGTTTCCTGTAAAATGCGAAAAATGGCTGTAGTGAGATCTCTCTCAAGACTTATTTCCTCAGGTTCAATAGTAAGTTTGCATGGAATTCCTGTCCGATTTTCAAATTCTCCTATATACCATTCAATCGCTGCTGAAAGACCGAGGTCATCCAGTAAGCCGGGTCTTAATTCCGAGGAAATTCTTTTCATTGTTTTGCTGGTTGTCTCAATGAGTGTTGACATTGATTTTGTTTTCTCAAGCAGTGATTTTTCTTCTCTGGGCAATCTGTTTTTCAACCATGCTATATCCATTTTTAAAGCTGTTAATGCCTGACCTATATCATCGTGGATTTCACGGGCAATAATAGTTCTCTCCTCTTCACGAATAGATTGCAGACGTGCTGCAAAGGCCCGTAACTCCTCACGGGAAATTTTCAGCTTTTCGTCTGCCTGCTTGCGCTCGGTAATATCACGGAACGTAACAACGGCACCCTTTATGACACCTTCTTCGATAATCGGAGTACTGGTATACCTGACCGGGAAACTGGTTCCATCCTTCCTGAAGAAGACTTCATCCCTGATATTTCTAAAAATACCGGTCTTTAATGTCTCATAACTCGGACATTCTTCACAAGGATATGGCGTGCCATCCGGTTTCTTGTAGTGGACCAGCTTGTGCAGGCTCTGTCCGATGAGTTCATCAACTGAATAGCCAGTTGTTTTTACTGCAAAAGGGTTAGCAAAAGTGATCTTCCCCTCTAAGTCCAGGCCGACGATTCCTTCACCTGCTGCATCAAGAATCATCTGGTTTTGATGACTGAGCTTTGCTAAATTTTCCTCTGCCTTCTTGCGCTCGGTGATGTCATCGAAGATAGCCACAAAGTAGTCTTTATGCGGGCTGTATACAGAGATAGTCAACCATATATCCAGTGCTTTAAAAAAAACCTCAAAAGCAGCTGGTGTACCAGTGGAAGCGACTTCCCCATAGATAGAGATTATTTCAGGGTTTAAATCCTTAATGCTCGGTATAGCTTCGGTGACTCTTTTGCCGATAACATCTTCTTTTCTCAATCCAGTTATTTTTTCAAAAATATCGTTGACCTCAATATAGATAAAATCTATTGGTTTATTCTCTTCGTCAACCAGTATCTTACAGAAGGCATAACCGTTGAGCATATTCTTAAACAGATAGCGGTATCGCTCCTCTGATTCTCTTAATGTTTCCTCCGCCTGCTTGCGCTCGGTGATGTCGCGGGCATAAATGTTGACATAGCCGCCTGCTGTTATTGGTATCATATCGAAAGTGTAGATACGCCCATCGTGTTCCACATCAATGGCTTGGGCGGCTTGGCCGGCAAGAGTCTGCGTGATCCAATCACGCCAAAGCGAAGGAGCAGGGCTGCCCACAGCACTGCCTAAGCTCTGCAACAGCAAGCCGGCTGTTTCATTGGCATACAACACAATGCCATCGCTGCCAATACGAAAAATCGGATTAGGATTTTCGTCGGGGAATTTCGACAGGCTCTTGATTTCATCCTCTACCCGCTTGCGTTCAGTAATATCCACGGTGAAACCCTCGAAATAGAGAGGTTTGCCGGTATCGTCCCGCACTATCCGGGTATTTATGGAAACCCAGACGATACTTCTGTCCTTCCGGTACATCTGGGCCTCATAATTTTTAACCACTCCTTTTTCATTGAGCAGTCGGAGATGCTCTTTTCGTTTTTCCGGGTCGACATAGAGTTGTCTTCCAACATCTGTAACAGAACTCATCATATCCTCAGGCGAATCATAACCGTATATCCGGGCGAGGGCAGGGTTGGCGCTTGAGATGAGTCCCTCAGGGGTAGTCTGGAAAATACCTTCTACAGCGTTATCAAAGATGGAACGGTATTTCTCTTCAGCCTGCCTCAAAGCGTCTACAGCTTTTTTGTTCTCGGTGATGTCCATAATGTTCCCGATGATTTGAACAACTTTGCCGTCTTTTAAAACAGGCTTTCCAATCGTGCGAACCCATATATGTTCTCCGTTTGCCCTGATGAATTTTAGTTCTAAGTCGTACGGGTTACCTTCCTTAACAGCTTGATAGAAGGCACTTTTAATTGTTGCTTTATCCTCAGGTGCATAGAATTCTATATCCTGCTTTATATTGTTTGGGTCATAATCCTCAGGAGACACTCCGTAAATATGGTATATCTCATCAGTCCAGGTAATTTTGTTGCTTTCAACGTCATATTCCCAGCCGCCCACTTTTGAAATCTGCTGGGTTTCTTTAAGCAGAGCCTCGTTCTTCTTCAGTAACTCCTCCGCCTGCTTGCGCTCCCTCTCGTTCTCCATAGACTGGGTTGCATAAGAAATATCTTCAGCGAGCGATATAAGCAGTTTAACTTCTTCTTCTTCTTCTT
>JAGVMY010000115.1 GCA_020053565.1 Thermodesulfovibrionales bacterium | reverse complement strand
CCTTGTCTAAAATATCTACTACCATCCACCTTTTGTCTTTGCTCAGAGGCCTTGCCTCTATAATTTTGACGGTATCACCAATACTACACCTGTTCCCCTCATCATGTGCCTTAAACTTTGTGACTCTTTTTACCGTCTTCTTGTACCTGTGATGCTGAAACAGTCTTGTCACAGCAACAACTACTGTTTTATCCATCTTATCACTCACGATTTTACCTGTATAAACTTTTTTAGACATTTCTTCTACCTTCTGTTTTCAACTTTTCACTTTTAATCGTTAACACTCTTACAATATCTTTTCTTACTGCATGTATTCGCATCGGGTTCTCTATCTCGCCTGTTGCTTGCTGAAACCTTAAATTGAAGAGCTCTTTTCTGAGGTCATTCTCTTTTTGCACCAGTTCGTCTATTGTCATTGCCCTGAGATCAGATGATTTCACAGGACCTCCTCATCTCTTTTTACAAATCTTGTCTCCAGAGGCAGTTTATGAGAAGCAAGACGAAAGGCTTCTTTTGCAAGCTCTTCGCTCACACCTGACATTTCATAGAGGATCCTCCCTGGCTTCACCACAGCAACCCAGTACTCAAGCGCTCCTTTTCCTTTACCCATCCTTGTCTCAGCAGGTTTTTTCGTTATTGGTTTATCAGGGAAAATCCTTATCCATACCTTGCATCCTCTTTTTGCATGACGTGTAATCGCAATTCTTGCTGCTTCGATCTGCCTACTCGAAATCCATCCAGGCTCAAGTGCCTTCATGCCGAATTCTCCAAAAGTGACTGTAGAACCTCTATAGGCTTTCCCATTCATTCTGCCTTTCTGCATCTTTCTAAATTTGACCTTTTTGGGCATTAACATACTATCACCTAATTTTCTTTAGCTTTACCTTCTGGCAACACATCCCCGTGGTAGATCCACACTTTCACCCCTATAACACCATACGTTGTTCTTGCCTTTGCATAACCGTAGTCTATATCAGCTCTAAACGTATGAAGTGGGACCCTGCCTTCCCTGTACCATTCTGACCGCGCTATCTCAGCTCCTGCGAGTCTTCCTGAGCATGATATTTTTACTCCAAGGGCGCCAAATCTCATGGCAGATGCCACAGCCTTTTTCATCGCCCTTCTGAAAGCAACCCGTTTTTCAAGCTGAAGAGCTATATTTTCTCCAACAAGTTGCGCATCTATTTCTGGCTTCCTTATCTCTTTTATATCTATCGCAACTTCTTTACCTGTCATCAACTTGAGGTCTTTTCTGAGCTTTTCAACTTCAGTTCCTTTCTTCCCAATAATGATTCCGGGTCTCGCGGTATAAATTATTACCCTCAAATTCTGACCAGCTCGCTCTATCTCTATTTTTGGGACACCCGCATGGAACAGTCTGTCCTTAAGAGTCTTTCTTATGGTGATGTCTTCGAGAAGTTGTTCAACATATCCTTTCTTGCGATACCATCTCGAATCCCAGGTTTTAATTATTCCAAGCCTAACTCCTATAGGATGCGTCTTTTGACCCAAAACCTACCTCCTCATCATTTTTCTTCTGATAAAACTAATGTTATATGGCATGTCCTCTTTCTGATAACGTTTGCCCTTCCCATTGCCCTCGGTTCAACCCTTTTCATTACTGGTCCTTGATCAACGAGTGCCTTTACAATCTTCATTGCTTCAGGATCAGTAGCCTTTTTCTGTTCTGCATTAGACATTGCCGATTTGAGAAGCTTTTCTAAAAATTTTGCACCTCTATATGGCATAAAACGAAGGGCCAGAAGGGCATCACCAGCACGCTTACCCCTTATCAGGTCTACAACCCTTCTTGCCTTTCGTGGTGTCATCCTCGCATATTTTAATATTGCCTTTGATTCCATGATAAACCTTTTACTTATCCTTTTGCAGCCGCGGCTTTCTCTGAACCTGCGTGGCTTCGAAATGTCCTCGTAGGTGAAAATTCGCCAAGCTTATGACCAACCATATTCTCCGTGACATACACGGGTATAAACTTCTTCCCATTATGTACTGCAAAGGTATATCCGATAAATTCAGGTATAATAGTAGAGCGTCTCGACCATGTCTTTATAAGCTTCTTTTCACCAGTCTCCATCATTGTCTTTACCTTCTTCATAAGCTTTTCATCCACAAATGGACCTTTTTTTAGGGACCTCGGCAATCTATTTCCTCCTCTTAATAATAAATCTATTCGTTCTCTTATTCTTTCTCGTTTTCACTCCTTCAGGCTTCCCCCATGGTGAGCATGCAGGACGACCACCTGAAGCTTTCCCTTCACCGCCACCCAGTGGATGGTCTACCGGGTTCATTGCAACACCTCTCACATGAGGTTTCCTGCCCAACCACCTTATCCTGCCTGCCTTGCCATAAGAGATATTTTCGTGATCAGGATTACTCGCCTGTCCTATAGTTGCCATACAACCCGAAAGTATAAAACGCACCTCACCTGATGAGAGTTTCACCTGAACATATTTTTCTTCTTTAGCAATCATCTGTACTGAGGAGCCTGCACTCCTTGCAAGCTTCGCACCTTGTCCTGGACGTAGCTCAATGTTATGAATAAAAGTACCTAAGGGCATATCACTTAGGGGAAGTGCATTCCCTACCTTTATCTCAGCCTCTTTTCCTGAAACAACTTCATCTCCGACCCGAATGCCTAACGGCGCAATTATATATCTTTTCTCACCATCTCTATACTTAAGAAGGGCTATCCTTGCTGATCTGTTTGGATCATATTCTATAGTCTCAACTTTTGCAGGAACCCCTATCTTGTCCCTTTTGAAATCTATACTCCTCAATGCCCTTTTGTTACCCCCTCCTCTATGCCAGGTAGTAACACGCCCGACGTTGTTCCTGCCACCTGACCTCCTCAGGGGTCTCAGGAGTGGTTCAAAGGGCTTATCTGTCGTTATATCGACAAAGTCAGATACAGTCTGAGATCTCCTGCCCGGTGATGTTGGACTATATTTCTTCAGCCCCATTATATACCCTCAATAAAATCGAGTTTTTCACCCTTTCTAAGAGTAATCAATGCCTTCTTCCTATCAGGCCTTTTGCCAATAGATCTTCCTAATTTTTTCCATTTGCCATGCACAGCTACTGTCGCAACCTTCTCGACTTTTACCTTAAAAATCTCTTCGATAGCCTTTTTTATTTCAAGTTTATTTGCATCAGTGCTTACCTCAACCAAGATCTTATTTTCTGATTCCTTAAGATGGCTGCCTTTCTCGGTAAAAAGAGGCTTTTTAATTATTGTATATACACTCTTCATTCTTCAACACCCTCACTCGCCACTTGAAACCTGCTGATTGCATCTTTTGTAATAATAAGTCTCTCGTGAACGAGCACATTATAGGTGTTCAAATCAGAAACCCTGACCACCTTTAGTCCCGGGATATTCCTCGCAGAAAGTGTAACCGCCTCATCCTTCTCAGGGATGATGATAAGGGTTCTTTTTCCTTCTAATCCGAATTTTTTCAAAATCGAAACCATATCTTTCGTTTTAGGTTTATCAATTGAAAGTCCATCTATAATTGTAATCTCACCTTCCGACATCTTCATGGAAAGTGCCGTCTTTAACGCAAGCTTCTTTACCTTTTTGGGAAGGTTATATGAATAATCCCTCGGTTGCGGTCCAAAGACTATTCCTCCGCCTCTCCATAAAGGGGAACGAATACTTCCTGCTCTTGCCCTTCCTGTATGTTTCTGCTTAAATGGTTTTTTACCGCCTCCTCTGACAAGCCCCTTTGTCTTTGTTGCATGGGTGCCTTGCCTTTGATTTGCGAGAAAATTGACTACCGCTTGATGAACTACGGTGGGTTTCATATCGACACCAAAAATATCATCACGTAATTCCATCTTTCCAACTGTATTATTGCTCTTATCCTTTATTTGAACCTCTGGCACGTCAGTCTTCCTTTCTTATCTCCAGACAGGTACCTTTCGCACCTGGAACTGCACCCCTTATAAGGAGAATATTCTGGTCAGTCTTCACATCAATTATCTCGAGGTTCTTAGAAGTTACTCTCTCAAGCCCCATATGGCCTGGAAGTCCTTTATTTTTCCAAACCCTTGAGGGAAAAGAACTCGCACCAATTGATCCTGGCGCCCTATTGAACATCGAGCCGTGTGAACCTGGTCCTCCAGCGTAGTGATGTCTCTTCATAACACCCTGAAATCCTTTGCCCTTTGAGACCCCTGCTATAGAAACCTTGTCTCCTTTTACAAATTTTTCCACGGTTAAAAACTCACCAACTTTTAACCCACTCATAGGGAATTCCTTTAATATCCTGTAAGGGTTAACCCCGGCTCGTTTAAATACCCCGGATAGGGGCTTATTTAATTTCTTTTCTTCTGTCTCTATAAAGCCTATCTTCACTGACTCATATCCATCATTTTTAAGGGTTTTCACCTGAATAACACAACAGGGTCCTGCTTCAACAACAGTCACAGGACATATCTTCCCGTCATCTGTAAATATCTGTGTCATGCCGAGTTTTTTCCCGAGAATACCAATCATAATTTTATCTCTACATCAACACCAGCTGCGAGCTCTAATTTCATAAGAGCATCAACAGTCTGCGGAGTTGGATCATAAATATCTATCAGCCTTTTATGTGTTCTTATCTCAAACTGTTCTCTTGACTTTTTGTCCACATGTGGAGACCTGAGAACAGTTATCTTACTTATTCTTGTAGGTAATGGTATAGGACCTGCTACTCTTGCACCGGTCCTCTGTGCAGTGTCCACTATCTCCTTCACAGCTCTGTCAAGTATTCTGTGGTCATATGCTCTCAATTTTATTCTTATCTTCTGATTCATCTTTGTCGTTTCACTCAATTGTAAAATTCAAAATGCAACTATCAAAATTACGGGATTTCTTCATTTTGACTTTTGATTTTTGATCTTTAAATTTATAAATCACTCCAATACCTCAGTAACAACACCTGCCCCTACTGTCCTTCCACCCTCTCTTATGGCAAACCGTAACTCCTTCT